>JAVEDQ010000295.1 GCA_030840885.1 Frankiaceae bacterium | reverse complement strand
TCGCCATCCCGAGCGTTTCGCGGGCGTCATCCCCGTCGAGGGGGCTGACTACTCACCCGGCTTCTACCTGGACTGGTGGCAGCACCCGCACGCCAACGCCGCGCAGGTTTGCGCCAGCGGCGTCTGGGACCTGATGGCACCGCAATCCCCAGATCGGGACCGCTGGAAGACCTGGTTCTACTACAGCCAGGGATCAGAGTCGTTCAAGGGGGACCTGTACTTCTACTCCGTCGACCACGACTTGCGGGACAAACTCGGAGACATCGACGGCGACCGCTGCCCCGTGGTGATGCTGACGGGCGAGTATGACTACCTCACGACCCCTGAGGACGGCCAACGCACCGCTTCGCAGATCAAGAACGCCGAATTCATCGAGATGGAGAAGATCGGCCACTTCCCGATGAGCGAGAACCACGCGGTCTTCCGCGGTTACCTGTTGCAGGCGCTGGAACTCATCCGAAGCAAGACCTCTGTCTCCGCCTGACAGGCCGCGCCCGCGCCTGCTCGCGCGAGGAGGCGCGGGTCGCCCGACTGTTTCAGCACGACGGCAGACGCCGCTGCGAGACCTGCAAGGTTCAGATGACCCGAACAGGAGGAGGATCGCATGAAACCGTTCATGGTCAATCGGCACGGTCGACTGGTGTTCCCCGCGAACTTCCTCGGGGAGCTGAACTTCTCCGTCCTCGACACACTCGAGCAGTTCTCAGCTGTGATCGAGCGGGATTTCGAGGCGAAGGCCCCGACGGGAACCGACATCCTGAGCCGGGTCGAGTCCGACGGCTATGCGGACCGCTTCGAGTTGCTGCGCGACCTCGGGCAGAACCTGTTCTGGGTCAACCGGTACTCGATCACGATGTACGACAAGCGGCCCACCCGCTGGCGCGACCTGGCAAAGCAGCGGCACGACGTCTTCCTGCCCGTGGTGACTCCCTGGGAGGACGCCGAGCGGAAGGTCGCCGCGGTTGACCGGGCCTACCAGCAGCTCCCCACGAGGTACGACGCCGGCACCGAGGCCACCGTGTTCCGGCTGCTGTTCGACCTGTTCCGCCACAAGCTGCATCACGCCACCGAACTGTCGGCGATCAAGCCGACGGTCGGCGAGTTCCTCAGCCGGCCCGATGGCCTGACCTTCGTCACGCCGACCCACGACCCGGACTACCCGGTCTTCTCGTTGGAGCAGATTCTCGACGCCGACGAGAAGGTCCCCGAGCTGGAAGCGTTGATGCGCTGGGCGATGGTGCTGCACAACCAGTACCCGTGGGACCGGTCCCGCACGGAGCTGCGCGGCCCGGCCGACATCGGCGACGATGACTTCGTCGTCGCCTTCCACCCTCGAAATCGTGACGTGCTCGCCTTCATCGACCGGGTGAGGAGCGCGCCACCCGCCGACGCGAACCCGACCTCCGCTACTCGGAAGCCCATCGAGGCGGTGGAGCCCATCCGCCCGTTCCCGCCGGTACGCGTGCGCGAGGCATTCGCGATCCAGCCGGCCCTGGAGGCCCTGGCGGCGGTGCGTGGCGAGCGCATCTGCGACAACGTCGACGTCATCCGCAACGCGAGCTTCTCCTGGTCACCGATGAGCGCTGAGGAGATAGCGACGAAGACCGGGATCGAGCAGCGCCGCTACACCAGTCTCGAACCGGAACAGCTGGCGCTCGTCGCCGCACGGGCGGCCCTGGCGAAGTCCGGTCGCCGGCCCGAGGAGATCGGTGCGGTTCTGGTCAGCACCTGTACCAGCAATCGCCAGATCCCGTCGATGGCCTGCTGGCTGTCCGGCGAGCTGGGGTTGCTGCAGACGCACGCCTCCGCAGATCTGGTCGCGGCCTGCGCCGGACTCCCCTATGGCCTCGCCGAGGCGATCCGGCAGCTGCAGGAGGTCAACCGGCCCGTCCTGCTGGTCTGCGTGGAGAAGTTCTCCGACAAGATCGGGAGTGCCCGCACGTCCCGGATGATCTTCGGCGACGGTGCCGCCGCGCTCGTCGTCGCACCCGCTGCTGCGGGCGCCACCGGCGACGTCGAGGTCGTGCAGACCTACGCGAGCGGGCCGTACAGCGAGGTCAACTCGATCATCTGGCCCAACCCCGAGTTCGACAACGACCTCACCGTGTTCGGACCCGAGGTGAAGGCTCTCGTCGCCCGCTATCTCGCCCTGATGATCGAGGAGCTCGGTGCTCAGCCGGACCCCGACGACCCAGACCGCACACTGCTGGACAGCATCGACCTGATCGTGCCGCACCAGGCCAACCGAACGATGATCGTGAAACTGGCCGAGAAGGCCGGTCTATCCGCCGACCAGCTGTACTTCAACATCGGCAGGATGGGCAACGTCTCGGCCGCGAGCATCCCCATCGCCGTGCACGACGCGGTCCGGGACGGCGTGATCACCCGCCCGACCCGCGTGTTCGCTCCCGGATTCGGAGCCGGCGCCGTCGGCGGTTACGCCGTGCTGCGGGTCGACCCCGCCATCATCGCCGACGAGGTCCTACTGGATCCCACGGTCGCCGCCGACGGCGACCCTGTCGCGCCACGGACGGCCGGAACGTCGACCGCGACGACGACGGACGACGTCCGCGTCGCCTTCGGGGAGTAAGTGGTGCACCCCGAGGCCGCGGCGGGATTCCACCGCGTCGCCATCGTCAACCGAGGCGAGCCGGCGATGCGACTGATCAATGCCGTTCGGGAATGGAACGAGCAGGGGCGGCGGCCATTGCGCAGCATCGCCGTGCACACCGCCGCCGATCGGCAGTCGATGTTCGTCCGCGAGGCCGACGAGGCGGTGCTGATCGGACTGGCCGACGCCGACGCGGGTGGCAGCACGTTCGGTCCCGATCCCTACCTCGACTACGCCGAGTTGGAGCGGGCA
>JAVEDQ010000278.1 GCA_030840885.1 Frankiaceae bacterium | reverse complement strand
GGAGGGTGCAGCAGCCGATCCTGAGCCAGGCCCGCAAGGACGAGATCGAAGCCAAGGTCGCCGCCGGCGAGCGTCTCACGCGCCAGGACGGTGAAGACCTCTACACCACCGACGACCTCGCGTGGCTCGGCGGGCTCGCGCACTCGGTGCGCACCGCGAAGAACGGCGACCGCGTCTTCTTCAACGTCAACCGGCACCTCAACCTCACCAACGTCTGCTCGGCGTCCTGCGCCTACTGCTCGTTCCAACGCAAGCCCGGCGAGACCGACGCGTACACGATGCGGGTCGAAGAGGCCGTCCGGCTGGCGAAGGCGATGGAGCCCTCCGGCATCACCGAGCTGCACATCGTCAACGGCCTGCACCCGACGCTGCCCTGGCGCTACTACCCGCGTGTGCTCAAGGAGCTGAAGGCGGCGCTGCCGAACGTCGCGCTCAAGGCGTTCACCGCCACCGAGATCCACTGGTTCGAGCGCATCAGCGGTCTGTCCGCCGACGCCGTGCTCGACGAGCTGATCGAGGCCGGGCTGGAGTCGCTGACCGGCGGCGGCGCGGAGATCTTCGACTGGGACGTGCGGAAGCAGATCGTCGACCACGACACCCACTGGGAGGACTGGTCGCGTATCCACCGGCTGGCCCACTCCAAGGGCCTGAAGACCCCGTCGACGATGCTCTACGGCCACATCGAGGAACCCCGGCACCGGGTCGACCACGTGCTGCGGCTGCGCGAGCTGCAGGACGAGACCGGCGGCTTCCACGTGTTCATCCCGTTGCGCTACCAGCACGACGCCGCCGGCGATCCTCGCAACCGCATCCAGGACCGGACGACGATGGCGAGCGGCGCCGAGGTGCTGAAGACGTTCGCGGTCTCCCGGCTGCTGTTCGACAACGTCGACCACGTGAAGAACTTCTGGGTGATGCACGGGCTCACGACCGCACAGCTGTCGCTCTCGTTCGGGGCCGACGACCTCGACGGCAGCGTCGTCGAGTACAAGATCACCCACGACGCGGACGGGTTCGGGACCCCGGACACGATGACCCGTGAGGGCCTGCTCGACCTCATCCGCGAGGCAGGCTTCCGGCCCGTCGAGCGTGGGACCCGGTACGAGACGCTGCAGGAGTACGACGGTCCCGACCCCACGCGCGGCACCCTGCCGCGCGACCCGACCGGCATGCCCCTGCCGGTCGCCTGATCGAGCGCCTGATGACCGACCCCCGCCGGGACGACGCACGGAGGACGAGCGGCCGACGCCCGCCGAAGCCGCCGGGAATCGGCGCCATCTCGGCGCTGGCGGCCGTCGTCGTGCTGGTGCCGGGGATCGTGGTCTACGTCGCGCTGCGTTCGCTCGGGCTCGGCATCGGGCCGGCCGGCGTGATCGGGTTGTTCGTGATGATCGGCGGCATGGTCGCCTACCCCGTCCTGCTCCGCCGGACCGGCTGGGTGGGAGCACCTCGCCGCCGCCCAGCTCCGCCGACGACTGACGACGGGGGAGGTCAGCGATGAGCGGCCGGCCCCGTCGCCCCCTGCTGACGACCTACGCGCGGTACCTGTCGCTGCGGATGTGCATCTTCGTGGTGGCGTTGCTGCTGACCACCGTGGCCGGCCTGCGCGGTTTCATGGCGATCATCGTCGCCCTGCTGGTCAGCGGGGTCGCCTCGTACCCGCTGGCTCGGCGGCAGCGGAACGCCATCGTGCAGGAGATGCGCCGCAAACCCTGATCCGCGACCGATGACGCGTCAGATGCCGATCGTCGCCGGGTCGCGTCAGGAGGTGACGGTTCGCGCGGGCGACAGCACAGCGGGGAAGCCGGCGCCGGCAGCACCGGCGTCCAGGCGGAACTGGTAGGTCGACGTCTGGTACTGCTCGGTGGCCCAGAAGGCGGTGCCGTTGGCGGCCGTCTTGTTCGTCCCGAGCTTGAAGTACGTCGTCTCGTCGGCCGACTTGCGCCAGACCGAGAACGTCTTGCCGGCCAGGGGCGCCTTGGTGCGGTTGTCGGTGAGCGTGCCCCCGATCCACAGCGCTGCGCCCGGCGGGACGCTGGGCGCCACGGTCATCGTCAGCGACGCGGAGGGCTTGGTGCTGGTCGGCGTGGTCGGCACCGGGACCGGCTTCGGGGTCGGCTTCGGGGTCGGGACCGGCACGGGTGCGGGCGGGGTGGTCCCGCGTCCGACGTAGGCGAACTGGTCGAGGACCGCCCGCGAGCCGTGGAAGTAGTTGCCGTCCACGCCACCCGAGATGCCACTGACGCGAGCGGCGTCGGTGTACTGCCAGAAGGTGGAGTACGACCAGTCGCCGAACAGGCTCGGGCTCGTGATGGACGAGTTGTAGTGCGAGATCCAGATCGGGTACCGGGAGAACCCCGTCGGGTTGCCCATGTAGCCCTTCCAGAACCAGCCGCCGGTGTAGATCATCGGCGTCCGTCCGGTCCTGGCCTCCAGGGCGTTCAGGAACGTCCGGGTCCAGGTGGTCGTGTCGGCAGCGTTCAGCCCACCGTTCACCTCGATGTCGAGCACGGGCGGCAGCGAGCCTGCGGTCTTGACGTTGCCGACCTGGGCGGCGAAGCGCTGCGCGTCGGACGTGGCCGTCGACAGCGGCAGTCGCGGCCGGGCGAAGTGGTAGGCGCTCGCCCGCAGGCCGGCGGCGCGGGCACCGTTGAGGTCCTTGGCGGCGTAGACGTTGGTGTAGCTGTCCCCCTCGCTCATCTTCACGAAGGCGAAGGCAGCGCCGCCGGCTCGCACCGACGCCCAGTTGAT
>JAVEDQ010000017.1 GCA_030840885.1 Frankiaceae bacterium | reverse complement strand
CGACGGCCCGGGTGAACCGCACGCCGTCCGCACCGAACTCGGCGGCGCGCCGGCCCCCGACCGCGGGAGCCGCCGCCGTCCGCTGCTGACGTTCGGGCACCTCACCGACCTGCACGTGGTCGACGCGCAGTCACCCGCCCGCGTCGAGTTCGTCGACCGCTACAACGACACCTACCCCTCCGGTCCCTTCGCCGCCGCCTACCGTCCGCACGAGGTGCTCGCGACGCAGGTCGCGGACACGATGGTCTCGACGCTGCGCTCGTTCAGCCGCGGGCCGGTGCTCGGCGGCCCGCTGACCTTCAGCATCAGTACCGGCGACGCGGTCGACAACTGCCAGTTCAACGAGCTGCGCTGGATGATCGACCTGCTGGACGGCAAGGCAACCCTGCACCCCGACTCGGGTGACCGCACGCGCTACGAGGGTGTGGCCGACAGCGACCCGCACTACTACGACCCGCACTACTGGCACCCCGACGGCCCGCCGGCGGGCAAGCCGGACGATGTCGCGCACACCACCTACGGCTTCCCCCGGGCGCCGGGTCTGCTCGACGCGGCCCGTCAGCCGTTCTCCACGACCGGCCTGTCGACCCCGTGGTTCGCGGCGCACGGCAACCACGACGGGCTCGTGCAGGGCAACGCGCCCGTGACGGCGGCGCTCGACGCGGTGGCCACCGGGCCGGCGAAGGTCGTGGGGGTGCAGCAGGGCGTCGATCCGAACTCGGCCGCCTCGGCCGTGTTGTCCGGAAAGCCGCTGCCTCCCGGCACGATCGTGCGACCCGTCACGCCCGACCCGGACCGGCGGCTCCTGACGCGGCGGCAGACGATCAACGAGCACTTCGTGACCCGCGGTACGCCGGTCGGGCACGGTTTCACCGCGCAGAACCGGCGCGAGGCGACGGCGTACTACACCTTCGACCCGGCGCCGGAGGTGCACGCGATCGTCCTGGACACCGTGAACCCGGGTGGGCTGTCCGACGGGTCGCTGGACCGGCCGCAGTTCGACTGGCTCCGCCGTGAGATCGAGGGTGCGGCCGCACGTCTCGTCGTGCTGTTCAGCCACCACACCGTCGCCACGATGACCAACGCCTCGCTGGGCCCGGGCGACACCGGCCCGCGCGTGCTCGGCGACGAGGTGCGCGCGATGCTGCTGGCCCACCCGCAGGTGGTGTTGTGGGTCAACGGGCACACGCACGTGAACAAGGTGACGTCCCACCGCCGGGCCAGTGGTGCTCCGGGAGGCTTCTGGGAGCTGAACACCGCGTCGCACATCGACTGGCCGCAGCAGTCACGCCTGGTGGAGCTGGCCGACAACGGCGACGGCACACTGTCGGTGTTCGGGACGATCCTCGACTTCGCCGCCCCGGAAGCCGACCCCACGAAGCTGGATTCGCCGGCTCGGCTCGCGGCGCTCTCGCGCGAGCTCGCCGCCAACGACTGGCAGGAGCGCAGCGGCCACAGCGCCACCGTCGACGGGCGCCGTGGGGCCGCCGCCGATCGCAACGTCGAGCTCGTCGTGCCGGACCCGCGCCGCCGCAGCTGACCGACTGGAGGGGGCGGGGCTCAGCCCCCGACGTTGATCGTGGCGCCCTGGTCGAGCAGGGCGGCCAGGGTCGCGTTCACCTGCTTCAGCTCCACGGAGACCGTGTCCAGCCGGACGCGGTTGGTCTCCTGCAGCTCGGCGAGCACGAGCTCGAGATTGCGGTTCGTGATGGCCAGCGCATCCTTGAGGGCGCCGATGCCGGCGACGTCGCCAAAGCCCATGAGAACTCTCCGTCGAATCGTGGTGGTCGACGATGCCTCGTCGACTGTGACGGTGAACAGTGTGACACATAACGGTGTCATCCTGCCCAGGGGCGTGGTCAGGCGGGTCAGGGCGCCGTGCGCGCCCGGACATCGTGCGGGGCGGTGCGCGGCACGGGGACGGCCGGGTGGCCGATCTCCGACAGCGCCTCGGGCGGCCCGGGGCGCCCGTGGTACCAGCCCTGGCCGTAGTCGACGCCGAGCGCGAGCAGGGTGGCCGCGTCGTGCTCGGTCTCGACGCCCTCGGCGACGACGAGCGCCTCGCTGCCGTGGCCGAACTCGGTGAGGGACCGCACGAGTGTCTGCAGCACCGGGTCGGTGGCCAGGCCCGTGACCAGACTCCGGTCGAGCTTGAGCACATCGGGCGCGGTGAGCACGATGTGCCGCAACGAGGAGAAACCGGCGCCGACGTCGTCGATGGCCAGCTTCAGACCGTTGGCGCGCAACGGGTCCAGGAGGTCGCGGATCGCGTCGTAGTCCTCGACCTGGTCGTGCTCACTGAGCTCGAGGACGATGCGGTCGTGGGGCAGCCGCTCGAGGAACGCCCGGCACTCCGGCGTCAGCAGTGTTGCGGGGGAGACGTTCATGGCCACGTAACCGCCGACCGTGGCCAGGTGGGCCGCCGCGCGCGCGAGCGCCTGCAGCTCGAGGACGTGCCCCCGGCCGATGCTGTGGGCCTCGGCGAAGCAGACGTCCGGCGGTGCGCCCCACTCCGCCGGGAAGCGGCTCAACGCCTCGGCACCCACCCGGAGCCCGGTGGCCAGCTCGACGATCGGCTGCAGGACGACCACCGGGCCGCCCTGGGCGATCACGGGGTCGAGCCGCGCGAGTACCTCGTCGACGCGGCCCCGCTCCTTGACCTCGGGTTCCAGGATGACGGCGGCCGCCCCGGCGAGAACGCGCATCAGCGACTCGTCGCGCTTCGAGAGCTCCTTGTCCGAGCGCAGCCCGGCCGCGCAGAACGTCCCGTAGAGCGTGCCGTCACTCAGCCGCACCGGCACGGTGACGAAGCTGCGGATGCGCGGGATCTTCGACGCCGGGCGCCGCATCGCCTCGGGGAAGTCGGTGACGTCGGGCATGACCGTCGGCAGCTTCCCGTCGAGCACCCCCTGGCAGAACGAGGTCTCCTGCTTGACCTTCCAGCCCTCGGGGAACAGCAGGCCGGCAGGCTTGGAGCCCTCGACGACCTCGAGGTGCTGGGTGGTGCCGTCGAGCCGACTCAGGAAGGCGACGCTCAGCTGCAGCGACTCGCGCGCGGTCGCGAGCAGCTCGGCTATCTGCTCCTGCGTCTCGCTGCGCTTCTTCGCCACATCTGACGTCATCGGCTCGCTCCCCCACCTGGCTGCAGCGCCCATTCGGGGGAGGATGGCGGCATGGCCGACCCCCGTGCAGGACAGCCCGCCGAGCCACGCGACCTCGTCGACGTCGCCCGCCTGGTGACGTCCTACTACGCATTGCACCCTGACCCCTCCGACGTGGGCCAGCAGGTGAGCTTCGGGACGTCGGGCCACCGCGGGTCGTCGTTCGCCGCCGCGTTCAACGACGACCACATCGCCGCGACCTCGCAGGCCATCGCCGAGCACCGCGCCGCCCAGGGGATCGACGGCCCGCTGTTCCTGGTCAAGGACACCCACGCCCTGAGTGAGCCGGCGTTCGTCACCGCGCTCGAGGTGTTCGCCGGCAACGGCGTGCGGGTGCTCGTCGACTCCCGCGACGGCTACACCCCGACGCCGTCGCTCTCGCACGCGGTCCTCGCCGCGAACCGCGCCCGGGGGCAGGGCGGGAGCGGGGGACGGGCCGATGGTGTGGTCGTCACGCCGTCGCACAACCCGCCCTCCGACGGCGGTTTCAAGTACAACCCGCCGGACGGCGGTCCCGCGGGCAGCGACATCACCGCCGCCATCCAGCGCCGGGCCAACGAGTTGCTGCGCGACGGGCTCGCCGGCGTGCAGCGCATTCCGTACACGCGGGCGCGGGCCGCCGACACCACCGGCACCTACGACTTCCTCGCCGCCTACGTCGACGACCTGCCGAGCGTGCTCGACCTCGACGCCGTCCGTGAGGCCGGCGTGCGCATCGGCGCCGACCCGCTCGGTGGCGCGTCGGTCGCGTACTGGGGTGAGATCGCCGAGCGGCACCGGCTGGACCTGACGGTGGTGAACCCGCTCGTGGATCCGACCTGGCGCTTCATGACCCTCGACACCGACGGCAAGATCCGCATGGACTGCTCGTCGCCGAACGCGATGGCGTCGCTCATCCGCCGCCGCGACGAGTTCGCGATCGCCACCGGTAACGACGCCGACGCCGACCGGCACGGCATCGTCACCCCCGACGCGGGGCTGCTCAACCCGAACCACTACCTGGCCGTCGCGATCGACTACCTCTTCAGTCACCGCTCCGATTGGCCGGCCGAGGCCGCCGTCGGCAAGACGCTGGTGAGCTCGTCGATGATCGACCGGGTCGCCGACGGGCTCGGCCGACGGCTGCTCGAGGTACCGGTTGGCTTCAAGTGGTTCGTCCCGGGCCTGCTCGACGGCTCCCTCGGCTTCGGCGGCGAGGAGAGCGCCGGGGCGTCCTTCCTCCGGCGCGACGGCTCGGTGTGGACGACGGACAAGGACGGCATGCTGCTCTGCCTGCTCGCCTCGGAGATCCTGGCCGTGACCGGGCAGTCACCGTCGCAGCGCTACACGGCGTTGACCGAGCGGTACGGTGCCCCCGTCTACGCCCGTGTCGACGCACCTGCCGACCGTGACCAGAAGGCCGCGCTCGCGAAGCTGTCGGCCGAGCAGGTGCGCGCCGACGAGGTCGCCGGGGAGAAGATCACCGCGGTGCTCACCGAGGCGCCCGGTAACGGCGCGGCGCTCGGCGGGCTGAAGGTGGTCACCGACAACGGCTGGTTCGCCGCGCGGCCGTCCGGGACCGAGGACGTCTACAAGATCTACGCCGAGAGCTTCGTCGGCGAGGACCATCTCGCCCGCATCCAGACCGATGCACGTGCCCTGGTGTCGGAGGTCCTCGACGCATGACGCGTGCGAGGTCGGCTCGCGGGTAGCGCCGGTGAGTGACCCCGCTGCTTGTTCCAGAACCTGAACGCACCGAATCCGTCCGCCCCAACACGGACTCGGCGGACGCTGCAGCCCGGCAGGTGCGCATCGTCCTGCGGCCGGTGGCCAGCCCCCTGCCGCTCGCGTTCGCCGCGTTCGGGATCGGGTCCTGCGTCTTCGCGCTGCAGCAGCTCGGCGTGATCGCGGTCGACGAGGCGCCGTCGGTCACCCTCCTGCTCGTCGTGTTCCTCGCGCCGCTGCAGCTCATTGCCGCGATCTACGCCTTCTGGTCGCGGGAGACGCTCGCCGCGACCGGGCTCGCCATCCTCGCCTTCAGCTGGCCCGCGAGCTTCGCCGTCTCGCAGGGACTGCCACCCGGGGCGACCTCACCGGTGCTCGGCTGCTTCTACCTCACGCTCGCCGGCTTCCTGTTGCTGCTCTCCGCTCCCGGCCTGGTGGGCAAGCCGCTGATCGGGAGCCTCATCGTCGTGGCGGCAGCCCGGTTCCTGCTTTCCGGGTTGTTCCAGCTGACCGGCACGGTCGGCACCGAGCGTGCCGCGGGCGTGCTCGGCCTGGTCATCACCGCCATCGGCGCCTATGGAGCGCTCGCCCTCGGCCTCGAGGACGTGAAGCACAAGACCGTGCTGCCGGTCGGGCGGCGCGGGGAGGCGAAGCTCGCCTTCGAGGGCGACCTCGGCGAGCA
>JAVEDQ010000114.1 GCA_030840885.1 Frankiaceae bacterium | reverse complement strand
GAGGACCACCCAGCCACCAGCCCCAACGGACGAGACACCCGAACACCCCTCGTTTGCTTTAGTTTGCTTGCGTTCGACTGAGTATGCCGCAAGACGTGTAGCCGGGGGAGCTGGGTGTGGACAAGTTCAGGCGTGGGCCATCCGCGCCCGTGGGGAGCCATTGCCCGGCTACCGGCGAGTGCTCGTCGGGCAGAATCGGATCGCCGACCCGGCGGGGTCGCAAAGCCGTTACCTGCTGGGTTTCTCAGGTCGAGTCGCCGGTCGAGAAACTCAGCAACCTCGGCCGTTCGAAGGCTGCTGGCCGGGTCGCGCTCAGTCGGTGCGGCCGGCCCCGCTGGTCGTAGCCGTCGGCCGTCCCGAACCGTCGGTCACCCTCGCACCGGCACCGTGACGAGCAGCCGTCCGTCGTCGTTGACCACGCGCAGCCATGACAGCGCCGGTGTGGGGATGGCAGTCGCGCCGCTGACGTCGGCCCGACCCTGGTAGTTGGCCTGCCAACTGGCCGCGACGTCCTGGCGTCCGTCCCGCGCGACAGCGATCAGCCGGCATCGTTCCCCGGGTGCGACTCCGTGGAGCTGCACGTCGAGCGCGGTCCCCCAGTCGCGTCGGTGCACCGTGGTGTGAACGACGACCGAGGTCGCCGGGTCGGAGGCGGTCGCCATGACGGCGTCGCTCGCCGAGGACGAGTGGCGGCTGACGACGGCGACGCCCACCGAACCCACGACGAGAAGCAGCCCCGCGGCCACCGCTGCCCAGCGTCGCCCGGCGAATCCAACTCGGCGGCGCGGGCTCCGCTGAATTCCGGCTCGTTCCGCGACGGCCTCCCTGAGGAGCCGGTCCAGCAGGTCCGGTGAAGGCGTGGGCGCGGCGGACGCGGTGTCGTCCAGGCGGGACACGTCGGCGAGGCTCAGCCGGCCGAGCAGGCCCGGTAGCGGAGCAAGCTCGGCGAGCTCGGTGCGGCAACCTTCACAGTGCCGGATGTGGCGGTCGACCTCGTCGCGCTCGGACGGGTCTAGCGCTCCGAGGACGTAAGCTCCGAGCGCGATTCTTGCGTTATCGCAGGTCACGACGTCACGCCTCGTTCGACGAGCAGCAGGTGCAGCTCGCGCATCGCGTAGTAGGCCCGGGACTTCACGGTTCCGGGTGGGACCCGTAGCACCGCCGCGGCTTCCGCGACGGACTCACCCCGGAAGTAGGTCTCGACGAGCACCGCTCGATGGTCGGGCGTCAGCGAGGCGAGCGCGTCGGCCACCTGCCACGCCTCCAACGCCCGGTCGAGATCGTCGTCCATCGGCACCGCCGCGAGCAACTGCTCGGGAACCTCGGCCGGGCGCACCTGACGCGAGCGCCCACTGTCGATCACGAGCCGGCGCGCCACGGTCCACAGCCACGGCCGAACGTCCTCCCGCGCCTCGGTCAGCGCCTCCGGATGTCGCCAGGCCTCCAACAGCGTCTTCTGGACGATGTCCTCGGCGCTCTGCCGGTCCCCGTCGAGCAGGCGCAGCACGAAACCGAACAGGGGCGTGGCGTGCTCGGCGTAGAGGGCGCGAATGAGC
The DNA here is from genome assembly GCA_030840885.1 of Frankiaceae bacterium. Lineage (GTDB taxonomy): Bacteria > Actinomycetota > Actinomycetes > Frankiales > Frankiaceae > JAVEDQ01. The sequence continues at coordinate 3,047 of JAVEDQ010000114.1, read as the reverse complement.
TCCTCGTCTGGGTGCTTCGCCAACTCCTCCACACCCACCACCACGTACGCCGGGGTCGTCCGGTTCAGCCGCCGACAGTGGGGATGCCGGACAAGCAACGGTGCCCGGATGGGGCACCGTCCAGACGCTCAGTAGCCGCCGCCGCCGCTGGTGGACGCCGGCGACGAGGCACTTGACGGCGCCGCCGCCGCCGCATCGGGCGCCACGGTGATGTGCATCAGCATCCCCTTGGCGCGGTGCCCGTCCACCGGGCAGTACAGCGTGTACGTGCCGGCCTGCAGCGTCACGCTCACGGAGCCGGTCTGGCCGGAAGTGAGCGTCGTCGTCGCCTGGTTCTGCACACCCGGGCCGTCGACGGTCAGCGCATGCGGGAATTTCCCGGTGTTCTGGACCCGGAACGTGTACGGGCCGGGCTTGAACGACGTCTGGGACAACGCGATCTTGAACTCATTCTCCGTTGCCGAGACCATCGTGCCGGAGCCGCTTCTGCTGTTCAGGGGCTGCGGTGCGGTCGCGGCCGATGACCCCCCGGATGATGCTCCGGTGGAACCGCCAGAACTCCCGCAGGCCACGAGCAGGGCTGCGCTTCCGAGCAGGGCCAGCAGGGGTGGTGCCGAGCGCGTGACGACGTTCGTGCGGCGATCGGTTGCCCGAGAACGGAGAAGCATGACGGATCCCTTCGGAGACGGCAGGGCGCGACGGCTCGCGCGCTGCTGAGCACCACGCCTGGCACGTCGATTCGGTTCAATTCACCGGGACTTCGAACCGAGAAAGCATCCCGGCCGTGCCAGGGGCATGACTCTTGCCACGGGCGGCACCCGATCGCGGCTGTCCGGCTTCGGCTTGCGGCTGCTCACTGCGGCCGGACTGGCGTACTCGGCCTACGCCCACTGGCACCTGCACGCCCAGTACGCCGAGAACCGCACCTCGTTGTTGTCCCAGTCCGACGTGTTCGTGGTCCAGGCGGTGGCCTGCGTCGTCGCCGCGGTACTCCTCCTCGCCCTTCCCGGGCGGATTCCCCTGCGGTTCCAGGTGGGGGTCTGGCTGTTGGCCTTCGCCGTGGCCGCCGGTTCGCTCGCCGCCGTGTTCATCTACCGCTATGCCGACCTCGGACGGATCGGCCCCCTACCGGACATGTACGAGCCGGTCTGGTACAGCCTCAAGACCCGCAGCGCCGTCGCCGAGGCCGTCGCCGCGACGGCCAGCGCCGCAGGTCTTCTCCAACTTTTTTTGGCACGGCGTCAGACTCGGTGAACAGATCCAATCCGCGAGCCGTGTTGCCGGACATGAGGAAAAAGACGCGTGTCCTGCTGATCGTTCCGGCCGCCGGCGTCGTCCTCGGGCTCGGGCTCGCCGGCTGCTCCAGCGGCTCCTCGGGCCTGATCGTGACCGGCTGACGTGGCCGCGTCCGCCGGCGGTGCCCGACAGCAGCTACGGACCGTTCTCGGACTGCTCTGGCTGCTCGACGGTCTGTTGCAGCTGCAGCCCGTCATGTGGAGCCGCAGCTTCGGCTCCGAGACGCTCGCGTCGGCAGGGGCCGGGCAGCCGCTCGCGATCGGCGCTCCGGTCCGGCTGTTCGCCGGGCTCGTCGCCGACCACCCGGTGGGGTTCAACGTCGTCTTCGCCTCCGCGCAGCTCGTCATCGGCGCCGGCCTCCTGCTCGCCCGCGATCCTCGGCGCCTCCGCGTCGTCTGCGGGGCGTCCGTCGCGTGGGCGCTCGGCATCTGGGTCGTCGGCGAAGGTCTCGGCGGGCTGTTCGGCGGCCACACCTCGCTGTCGGTCGGCGCCCCGGGAGCGGCGCTGCTCTACCTGGTTCTCACGGTGGCCGCCTGGCCGTTGGACCGGCCGCTGGACCGGTGGCTCCCCGCTGTCTGGACTGCCGTATGGCTGTGCGGTGCGCTGCTGCAACTGCTGCCGGCTCAGCGCGGCGGCGTCGGCCTCGGCGACCAGCTCGAGATGGGGTCGATGATGTCGCCCCGCCTGCTGGCCGGTCCCGAACTCCAGGTCGCGCTCTGGCTCGCGACGCTGCCCGCCGTCCTGGCGGCGTTGGTCTCGGGCGGACTCGTCGCCGGGCAGGCCTGGATCGGCATCGCCGTTCTGCGCCGCGGGAGCCGCCGGATCGCCCTGCGGGTGGGCGCCGGACTTGCGATCGTCTTCTGGGTGGCCTGTCAGGGCTTCGGAGGGCTCAGCACCGGGTCCGCCACCGACCCGGGAAGTGCCCCGCTGTTGGTGCTACTCGCCTTCGCCGTCGCAGCCGTGCCGGTCGAGCACCGCGAGACCTCGGCACGCCAGCCGACACGGCCGGACCGCGACCTCGCGGTCACGAGCAGCGAGAGGTCGAGCAGGCCCCTGACCTCGGTCGCGCGCACCGGTGCCGTCCGCCGCTGACCGAACGCGCGCCACGCCGCCGGCCCCAGCCGCAGCCGCCGGCGCCGGAGGGCCGGGCGCCGGTCATGGCACCATCGGGAAACTGCTGCGCCGCGGAGGCGCAGCACCATCTCCGCGCTACGACTACTGCGCGCGACCGCAGCGGAGGAGTTCGTCGTGGTCGGCCGGGTTCTGCTGTTCACGCTGGTGCCGTTGGCGGCCGCGGTCGTGTCCGGGGCGGCGGCGGCGCTGCGCGCACCCGGAACGCGGCTGACCAGTGGTCTGCAGCACTTCGCTGCCGGTGTCGTGTTCGCCGCCGCGGCCATCGAGCTGCTCCCCGACGTGCTGCACCAGGACCCGGGAGTCGCGATCGCCGGCTTCGCCGCCGGCATCGCGGTCATGTTCAGCTTCCGCGCCGTGAGCGAGCGCGCCGAACGGCGGCGGGAGGCCCGCGGCCAATCCGGTCTGCCGTTCGGGATGCTGGCCGCGACCGGCATCGACTTCTTCATCGACGGCGTCATCCTCGGCGCCGGGTTCGCCACCAGCAGCGACGTCGGCGCACTGCTGACGGTGGCGCTCGCCGTCGAGTACCTGTTCGTCGGACTTTCCCTGTCGGCGACCCTGGCCGGCACCGTGCCCCGCGTCGCGGTTGCCGCGGCGCCGGCCGCGCTCGCACTGCT
>JAVEDQ010000111.1 GCA_030840885.1 Frankiaceae bacterium | reverse complement strand
GGGCAAGCAGGTGCCGCACCCGAGCCGGCTGGGCAACCCGTCGGAATTCGCTGCGCTCGCCGCCCACATCGTCGAGAACCCGATGCTCAACGGCGAGGTCATCCGCCTCGACGGCGCGATCCGCATGCCCCCGCGCTAGCCCCAGGCTGGAGATTTTCGTGAAGCGTTCCCTCTACGAATCCGACCACGACGCCTTCCGCGAGGCCTTCCGCACCTTCGTCGAGCGCGAGGTCGTGCCCGGCAGCGAGAAGTGGGACGCCGCCGGCATCGTCGACCGCGAGCTGTTCCGCAAAGCCGGTGAGCAGGGCTTCCTCGGTTTCGAGGTCGACGAGAAGTTCGGCGGCGGCGGAGCGTCGGACTACCGCTTCAACGCCATCCTCACCGAGGAGCTGCTGCGGACCGGCAGTGCGGCCAGCGGCCTCGGTCTCACGCTGCACACCGACATCTGCCTGCCGTACTTCCTCGCCTACTGCAACGACGAGCAGCGCGCGCGCTGGCTCTCCGGCATCGCCTCCGGTGAGCTGATCACCGCGATCGCGATGACCGAACCCGGCAACGGTTCGGACCTCGCGTCGATGAAGACGACCGCCGTGCGCGAGGGCGACGGCGCCGACGCCGTGTACGTCGTGAACGGCGCCAAGACGTTCATCACCAACGGCATCAACTCCGACCTCGTCATCGTCGCGGTCAAGACCGACCCGACGCAGCGGCACAAGGGGATGTCGCTGCTCGTCGTCGAGCGGGGGATGCCCGGCTTCGAGCGGGGGCGCAACCTCGACAAGCTCGGCCAGCACGCGCAGGACACCTCGGAGCTGTTCTTCTCCGACGTCCGTGTGCCCGTGGCGAACCTGCTCGGCGAGAAGGAGGGCGAGGGCTTCGCCCAGCTCGTCCACAACCTGCCGCGCGAGCGGCTCTCGATCGCCATCGCCGGGGTGGCCGCGGCGAAGGCCGCGCTCACCTGGACGCTCGAGTACGTGAAGGAGCGCACGGCCTTCGGCACCCCGGTCGGCTCGTTCCAGAACTCGAAGTTCGCGCTGGCCGAGATGGACACCGAGATCGACCTCGCCCAGCACTACGTCGACGACTGCGTCCGCGCGCTCAACGCCGGCGAGCTCACCGCCATCGACGCCTCGAAGGCCAAGTGGTGGAGCACCGAGATGCAGGGCCGTGTCGTCGATCGGTGCCTTCAGCTGCTCGGCGGCTACGGCTACATGACCGAGTACCCCATCGCCCGGGCCTACTCCGACGCCCGCATCACGCGCATCTACGGCGGGACGACCGAGATCATGAAGGAGGTCATCGGTCGGGGGCTCGGGTTGTGACGCTCACTCAGGCTTCCGTCTCTCAGGCTTCCGTCGCTCAGGCCTCCGTCAGCCGCCGTGAGCAACGGACGGTCGACAGCCGTGAGCGCATCCTCGACGCCGCGGTCGCCTGTCTCATCGAGGCCGGATTCAGCGGCGCGACGACGCTGCGGATCCAGGACCGCGCCGGGGTGAGCCGCGGCCGGCTGCTGCACCACTTCCCGTCGCGGGACGTGCTGCTCGTGGCCGCTGCGCACCACCTCGCCGAACGCCGTGTGCGAGCGACCATCGAGAAGGCCGCGGCGGAGCTCTCCGGCCTGGCCGCCGGGCCCCGCCGGGTCGAGCGCGTCGTGGAGCTGATGTGGGAGACCCACCACGAGCCGCACTACTGGGCCGCGGTGGAACTGTGGACCGCCTCGCGCACCGACGACGAGATCGCCGCAGCCCTGCTCGCCGAGGAGCGCAAGCTCGGCGGCGCGATCCGCAGCGCCGTCGACGGCATGTTCGGGCCCGAGGTCGCCGACCTCCCGCCCTATGCGATGCTCCGGGACCTCCTGCTCGCCGCGATGCGCGGGCAGGCCCTTACCTACGCCTTCGACCGCCGCGACCCCGCCGGCGACCCGCACCTCGAGCAGTGGAAGGACCTCGCGCGCCAGCTGGTGAGCGAGCCCGAGCAGGTGACAGCAGAGCAGGGGAGCTGACGTGGACCGCTACGCCTGGGCGCGCAGGAGCGCGTCGCTGGACCCCGAGGCCGACGCCGAGCAGATCTACCGCATCATCGCGGCCTACGAGTTCCCGTGGGACCTTAACCAGTCGTTGGGCTTCGCGCTGTTCCGCACCTACGCCGTGCCTAGCATCGGCCGGCTGCTGTTCGAGACCGGCGAATTCACCGAGCGCACCCAGAAGCGCTACGACGACACCGGGCTGCTGCTCGACGCGGTCGCCGAGCACGGGCTGGGCAGCGACGTCGGTCGGAGCGCGATCCGGCGCATCAACCGCATGCACGGGATGTACGACATCTCCGACGCCGACCTGCGCTACGTGCTGTGCACCTTCGTCGTCGTGCCGATCCGATGGCTCGACCGATTCGGCTGGCGGAAGCTGACGGAGAACGAGAAGGTCGCCAGCGCGAACTACTACCGCGAGCTCGGCCGGCTCATGGGCATCAAGGACATCCCCGTCACGCACCAGGAGTTCGCGGCGTCACTGGACGCCTACGAGCGGGAGCATTTCGCCTTCGACGAAGGCGGCCGCGCCGTCGCCGACGCCACGCTCGACCTGATGACGACGTTCCCGCCGAACGACAGGGCGCCACGGCAGCTGATCCGCCGCTTCTCCTACGCGCTGATGGACGAGCCGCTGCTCGACGCCTTCCACTACCCGCGGCCGTCGGCCGTCGAGCGGGCCGTCGCCGCGGGGGCCATCAAGGCCCGCAGCGCGGTGGTGCGGCGGATGAAGCCGCGCACCGAACCGTTCTCCGTCCGCGATCTGCCGAGCATCCGCAGCTACCCCGACGGCTACGACGTCGAGCAGCTCGGCACCTTCGCACCCGGTTGCCCGGTACCGCACGCCCGCATCACGGCGGCGGCCCCGGCGAGCGAGGTGCGCGCGTGAGTGACTTCGTCATCGCCGACGGACGCGTGCTGCGCGTCGTCGTCGCCACCGCCGAGCGCAATGCGAGCCTGCATCCCGAGGGTGTCGCCGAGGGAACCGCAGCGGTCCGGACCATCGGGCCCGAGACCGGCGCGATCCTGCTGGTGGGCACCGGACCGGCGTTCTGCACCGGCGGCGACGTCGCGTCCTTCGGGGCCGCGGGCGCCGACGGCGGCGGGGCGGGCGGGGACGTCGCAGCCTTCATCCGCGCGGTGGCCGACGCGTTCCACGCCTTCCTGCTCGCGCTGGTCGAGGCGCCCGTCCCCGTCGTCGCGGCCGTCCACGGCGCCGCCGCCGGGGCCGGGATGAGCCTGGTCTGCGCCGCCGATCTCGCGGTCGGCGGCACCTCGACCATCCTCAAGCCCGGCTACCCGAGCCTCGGTTTCACCCCGGACGGCGGCATGAGCTGGACGCTGCCACGGCTCGTCGGCGCCGGCCGGGCCCGCTCGATCCTCCTTCGCGACCGGATGCTGGATGCGGCCACCGCCCTCGACTACGGCATCTTCACCGAGGTCGTCGGTGACGCCGAGGTGTCGAGCACCGCGGAGAAAATCGCCCGCAAGCTCGCCGACGGGCCGACCCGGGCGCTCGGCGGCATCAAGCGGCTGGTGGCCGACGGCGAGCACCGCGGCCTCACCGAACACCTGGACGCCGAGGCGGCCTCGATCGCCGCGAGCGCCGCGCACCCCGAAGGCCGGGAGGGCGTGGCGGCGTTCAACGAGCGCCGGCGGGCGTCCTTTCACTGAACCTCCCCCGGTCGCCTGACAGACTGACCGGGTGAGCGCGCTGCTGGCCGGACAAGCTCTGGCCTTCGGCCCGAGCGACGTGCTCCACTCCGTGCTCGACCTGTCCGGCCTCGCCGCGTACGCGCTCGTCGGCTTCCTGGCCTTCGCCGAGGCGGCGATCTTCATCGGCTTCGTGTTCCCCGGCGAGACCGCCGTGGTGCTCGGCGGCGTGCTCGCCAACCAGGGCAAGGTCAGCCTGCCGGTCATGATCGTGGTGGTGGTGCTGGCCGCGATCGTCGGTGACAGCGTGGGCTACGAGGTGGGCCGGCACTACGGCGACCGTGTGCTGCGGCTGAAGGTGCTGCAGAAGCGGTCCAAGGCCATCGACCGGGCGTCGGCGTACCTCCGTGCCAAAGGTGGCCGGGCGGTCTTCCTCGGCCGGTTCACCGCGTTCCTCCGCGCCGTCATGCCGGGCCTGGCCGGCAACGCCCGGATGCCCTATCCGCGGTTCCTCGCGTTCAACGCGGCCGGTGCCATCGTCTGGGGCACCGGGTTCGTCCTCATCGGATACGCCGCCGGCGCGAGCTACCGACGGGTCGAGAAGATCGCCGGGCGCGCGAGCACCGGCATCCTCATCGTCGTCGTGCTCCTGCTCGCCGCCAACGCGCTGCGGCTGCGACGCAAGGAGCGCAAGGGCGAGGGCCTGGGGCCGGTCGGCTGAGGGAGCGCGAAGCCAGCGGCGACGCTGGTGGGGCGCCAGCAGTTTCCTGTCGTCTCCCGTGCGGCGCCGATCAGTGACGCAGAAGCGATACCTGTTGGAGATCGGTGACGTCGCTGCGCAGGTCGCGGAGCCGGACGCAGTTCCGGCCCGCCAGCTTCGCCTCGTAGAGGCAGGCGTCGGCCACCCGCACGGCGCCAGTCGCGTCGGAGTCCGGGGCCAGGATCACCCCGCCGCCGGAAAAGGTGACGGTCGGTTCGATCTGCCTCCAGGCCGTCTGCAACCGCTGCAGCGTCTGCTCCAGCGAGGACAGGTCGCCGATACCGCACAGCCGCAGCAGGATCTCCTCACCGCCGTAGCGCAACGCGCTGTCGCCGCCGCGGAGGCTGCCGCGGACCACCGCGCCGAGCCGTCGCAGGATCTCGTCGCCACCGGCGTGGCCGTGTCGCTCGTTGATGTCCCGGAAGTGGTCGACGTCCAGCATGACCAGCGCATCCCCCGGCTCGACGGCGGTGAGCACGGGTCCGAGGGCGCGGCGGTTCGGCAACCCGGTGAGCAGGTCGGTGGCGGCGTCGTCGGCGAGGTTCTCCGCCTGCTTGCGCACGGCGGTGACGTACTGGGAGAGCAGCTCGGCGATGAGCAACCAGACGACCATGCTGATGGGGAGGCGGATGAACACCTGCGCGTCGGGCCCGCGGGAGGGGACGTCGTAGGCGACGAGCCACGTCGCACAGGCCAGGGGCAGCAGCCACCAGCTGCGGTTCGGCCGGCAGGTCAGCCCGACGTAGATGAAGGCCAGCGGGACCATGGCGAGGTACGGCTGCACGCCGGAGGGCCCGAGCAGGCCCAGCCCGAGCAACTCGACGAGCAGCAGCAGCGGGAACGGCAGGCAGCGGACGCAGTCCCTGCCGATACCGGGGACCCGACACAGCGCAAGCGCGACGACGATCACGAGGCCGCAGACGAGGTAGGCCCGGCTCAGCCGTCCTTCCGGTACGACGGCCCAGGCCGTCACCGTGATCAGGGCACTGCAGCCCACGACGAGCTGGCTACCCAACCGCGCCGGCGGTTGGGTGAGCACCGAGGAGAGGGCTGTCCGGTCGCGCACGTCCTGTCCATCGACCAGTCGCCCGGGTCACCACATCCACCGATCGGCTTATGCGCCGCGCTCCGCGGGGGATGCGAGGCTGAGCAGATGAGCACCCTTGTCGCCCGGCCCGTCGTCCACCGCCGTCCCGACGCGCTCGTCGTCTCCGGTCTCACCGAGCTCGCCCTCGGCGCGCTCACCGGCTGGGTGTACACCGCCGCCGTGAAGCAGCCGTCACTGCTGCGCAAGGTCGGAATCAACAGCCCGTCGCGGATCCGGCAGTGGCATCTCGACCTCGGCATGCTCGGCGCCTACACCGTCGTCTGCGGCCTCGCGGTGCCGGACGCACCCAGGGGAGTGCAGGCCGCGCTGGCCGTCGGAGCCTGGACGAACGCGATGTCGTTCCTCCCGCTGGCCTTCTCGGAGGACCTCATGAACCGGCCGGTCTACCTGGTGCCGGTGGTCGGCTCGTTCATCGCCACCTCGACCGGCTTCGCCGGAATGGCCGTCACGGCGTGGCGCCGCCGGTCGGCGCTCGGCCTGCGGTGAGTGAGCCGGAGCGGAAGGAACCGGACTACCGGTTCACGCTCGCGAACGAGCGCACCTTCCTCGCCTGGATCCGTACGTCGCTGGCCCTGCTGGCCGCAGCGGTCGCGCTCGGCCACCTCGTGCCGGACTTCGGCCCCGACGTGTTGCGGCGCGCAGCCGCGGTGGCCCTCGCCCTGGGGGCCACCGCGACCGCCGTGGGCAGCGTCGTGCGTTGGCGGAAGGTGCAGGACGCGGTCGAACGCTCGGAGCCGTTGCCCCGTTCGCACGGCGTGTGGGCGCTGTCGGCGCTGCTGTTCCTCGTCGCGGTGTTCGTGCTGGTCCTGGTGCTCGTCTCCGGTGACGCATGACGGAGGCCCGATGACGGAGGCGCGATGACGGAGGCCCAATGGCGGGGCGGCCGGGGCCTGCAACCCGAGCGAACGGCCCTGGCCTGGCAACGCACCACCCTCGGCCTGCTCGGCAACGGGGGTCTGTTCGCGTTGCGCAGCGAGGAGCTGGGCCGTCGGAGCACCGGTGACTACATCGTCGTCACCGCACTCGTCGTGCTGGCGATCGCCACGGCGATAGCGGGTCGGCGCCGGGAGCGGCTGCTGTCCCAGCTGGTGAAGCCACCGCAGCTGGTTCCACGGCGCGAGGTGACGGTGCTCGGTTGGGCACTCGCTGTGGTCTGTGCCGGCGCGGTCGTGGTGCTGCTCCTGGCGCCGGCCTGACGCGGGCTGACACCGCCCCGCCGGGAACATCGCGACGCACGAATGGCTTCGGACTCGCATGAGCGAGAACGTGACCGTCACCGACGCCCCCGAGCGTCACCGCTACGAGGCGCAGATCGCCGGCGACCAGGTGGGGGTCGCCGAGTACGAGCTCGACGGCAGCACCGTCACCTTCACCCACACCGTGGTCGACGACTCCGCCGAGGGCAAGGGCGTGGGTTCCCGGCTGGCGAAGACTGCGCTGGACGCCGCCCGCGACAAGGGCTTCCGCGTGGTGCCGCAATGCCGCTTCATCGCCAGCTACATCGCGCGCCACGAGGAGTACCTCGACCTGGTGGACGCGGCAGACCGCAGCCTGGTCGACCCCGCGAGCTGAGTCGGACTGGGCAGGCCGCTCAGACCCGACCGGCCGCCAGCCGCCGCCGCAGCTCGGCCGACTCGGGCTCCGGCCTGCCTACGTGATAGCCCTGCACGTAGCGGCAGCCGAACTCCGACAGCAGGTCCCACTGCTCGGGGTCCTCGACGCCCTCGGCGACGACGTGGAGCCCAAGGCTGCGGGCCAGGTCGATGGTGGAACGGACCACGATGCGGTCGTTGCCGTCGCCGAGCATCCCGTGGACGAACGACTTGTCGATCTTGATCTCGTGGACCGGCAGTCGGCTCAGGTACGCCAGCGACGAGTAGCCCGTGCCGTAGTCGTCGATCGCGAGCAGGATGTGCAGCTCCCGGAGCTTGCCGAGCACGTGTACGGCCCGGTCGGTGTCCTCCATGATCCCGGTCTCGGTGATCTCGAGTCCGAGCATCCGCCCCGGCACACCCCAGAGCGCGAGCCGGCGCGCGACGCGGTTGGGCAGTTCGAGGTCCTGCAGGTCGCGGGCGGAAAGGTTCACGGCGACGCAGACGTCGACGTCGGCGGTGCGCCACTCGGCGAGCTGCCGGAGGACCTCGTCGAGCACGTAGTCGGTGATCTGACGGATCAGGCCGCTGCGTTCGGCCAGCGGGATGAACTCGTCGGGCATGACCAGGCCGAGTTCGGGGTGGCGCCAGCGCACCAGGGCCTCGAGGCCCACGACGCGGCCGGATCCGGTGTCGGCCTTCGGCTGGTAGTGGACGATCAGCTCGTGGCGCAGCAGCGCCTGACGCAGCTGACCCAGCAGGGCGAGTCGGCGGCGCGACACATGGGTGGCCACCGTCGCGTCACCGTAGATCTCGACACTTCTGCCCGTGCGCTTGGCCACCGACAGCGCGGCGTTCGAATGCTGCAGCAGCCGGTCGGGCTCCTCGCCGTGCAGGGGGTAGACCGACAGCCCGATGCTGACCGTCAGGTCGAAGGGGCTCCCGGCGAGCTCGAACGGCTCGAGCAGCGCGTCCCGGATGCGGTCGGCCGCGCCGCTGACCTCCCACGGCGAGCGAAGACCCGCGCGGAGGACGGCGAACTGGTCGCCGCCGAACCGGGCTGCGGTGTCGGCCGGGCCGCACGACGCCTCCAGCCGGGCGGCGACCTGCGAGAGCAGCGCGTCCCCGGCGGCATGGCCCAGCGTGTCGTTGACCTCCGAGAAGTTCTTGACGTCGAGCAGTAGCACGCCGACGTGATCGTGCTGCTCCTTCGCATCGGCGAGGGTGTCGACGAGAACGCGCCGGAACTGCGTCTGGTTCGGCAACCCGGTGAGCCGGTCCTCCAACGCCTGGCGGTCCAGGGCGAGGCGCGCCCGAGCGCTGTAGTGGACGGCCCACAGCGGCAGCAGCAGCAGCGGGACGAGCCAGAGCGTGTCGTCGGCCGCCGAGATCAGCAGCGGGGTGAGGGCGATCGCCCCGCCGTTCAACGTCGCCTGGAAGGGCAGGTCGGCCAGCAGCGAGCGCAGTACGGGGGTGCTGTCCTCGAGTGCGAGGGCGATGCCGATGAGCACGTGGTTGACGAGGAAGAACACGCAGCCGGCGAGCAGCGCGATCAGCACCGTGTAGGCGTCGAGCTCCCGGGGGCCGAGTTGGCCGTCGAGAGCCACGACGACCGCGCCCGCCGCTCCGACGGACAGGGCGTACTGCGCGACGTTGAACATCGTCTTGTACCAGCGGACCCGATGCGCGATGTCGTTGAGTAGCGCTGCACCGCACTGCGCCAGTACCGCGATGGAGATGTCCCAGTGCAGGAGCAGCGCGCAGCAGAAGGCGCCCGACAGCGTGATCAGGTCCTGCCCGTGCCGCGTGTCGATCCGGACGGGGAACTGTTCGGCGACCACGAGCAGGGCCACCAGTACGGCGAGCTCGAGCGGACGCGGGACCCCGAGGTCGGGTCGTCGCGTGAGCACGAGCGCGAGCACCGCGGCCCCGCCGAGGCAGACGACGGTGACGTAGCCGCGCCGGACGACGGCAGGGTCGACTGCGAGACCCGTCCTGGGACCGGTCCTGAGCTCGGTCATAGCGGCCAAGCGGTCGACTGGCCTCGGTGACGAGGGAGCAAGCAGCGGGTCAGTTCCAACGGCGACCGGCGGTGAGGACACCCGTCGGCGAGCTCGGTACGGACGAACGGGAGACCGATGCCGGCTGGTCGCCGACCGGTGAGGGGCTGTCGGACGCGAGGCCGACCCCGACGGGGAGCGCGGCGAGGAACAGAGCGGCTAGGAACTGAGAGGCGAGCAGGGCGGGAAAGCGACGTCGCATGAGGGGAGAGAACCTTTGGTCGTGGGCACCTGGAGCAGGTGGCGAGAACAGGCTGTGCCGTCAAGCTAACGCTCCGTCGATAATTGTCCCATGACCCGATGGGGTGATTCTAGGACTAACTAAATAACCGTTTGACTAGTCAGCGGATTGCGCTCTGCGTTCCGCGACGATGAGGCGCTATGAATCCACCCATTTGTCCGGTCCTCTGTCGGACACCTCAAGCGTGGACCGAACCGGCCAACTCGAAGACGACGTCATCGACGTAGCAGTAGAACCACTGTTCGTCGGGCTCGAGACTGCGTACCACCGGGTGGCCCGAGTCCTCGGCATGCGCGGTGGCGTGGCGCCGGGGTGAGGAGTCGCAGCAGCCCACGTGCCCGCAGCTCAGGCACCACCGCAGGCTCACCCAGGTCGTTCCTTCGGCCAGGCAGGTCAGGCAGCCCTCGCTCGCCGGGGGGATGTCGGTGGGCAGGTCCGCGAGGTGCGAGCACGGGGCGGTGGCGAGGTCACGTACCAGCAGCGGAGGGGCACCGACCGCGCAGTGCATCAGCGGATGGCCCGGGGTGGGCTGGACGTCCGGACCAGCGGTCGTCCCGACGACGTCGTTGCGGATGACGTCGTTGCGGATGACGCCGGCCGCGAGGGCACCGCCGGCGATGAGCAGCGCGACGCTGATCAGCAGCGCGGTGTGGAAGCCCCCGCCGAAGCGGACCGGGTCCTCGAACACGGCTCCGGAGAGCCCGGCGGCCGCCGGCAGGACGGCCACGGCGAGCAGGCCGGCCGCCCGGGCGACCGCGTTGTTCACCCCGGACGCCACGCCCGCGTGTTCGTCGTCGGCCGCGGCCAGCGCCGTGGCGGTGAGCGGCGCCACCAGGGTGGCGAGCCCCAGGCCCAGCACCAGCGTGGCCGGCAGTACGTCGGTGAGGTAGTTCGCGTCCGGGCCGATGCGCAGCATCAGCAGCAGGGCCGCGGCCACCACCAGCGGGCCCACGCTCATCTGCAGTCGGGGGCCGATGCGAGCGGCGAGTGCGCCGGAGCGGGCGGAGAGCAGCAGCATCATCGCCGTCACCGGCAGCAGAGCGGTGCCCGCGACGATCGGCGAGAACCCGGCGACCACCTGCAAGGCGACCACCAGGAGGAACAGCACGCCGCCGAACGCGCCGTAGACGACGAAGGTGACGGCGTTGGCCGCGCTGAACTGCCGCGACGAGAAGATCCCGAGCGGGAGCATGGGGGCGCGGATGGTCCGCTCGACGACGAAGAAGGCGACGAGCGCCGCCACACCCAACAGCCCTGGCACCGACACCCCGAGCGACCCGGCGCCACGGTTCGGGGTCTCGATCAACGCGTAGGTGATGCCGCCGAGCCCGACGGCGCCCAGCAGCGCGCCGAGGGCGTCGATCCGGCCGGTCGCGGAGGCGTCGCGCGTCTCCGGGACGTGCCGGACGGCGACGGCGACGACGATCGCCGCGAGCGGGGCGTTGATCAGGAACACCCACCGCCACGACACGGTCTCGACGAGGTAGCCGCCGACGAAGGGACCGATGGCCGTGGCGACACCGCCGAGGCCGGACCAGGCGCCGATCGCACGGCCGCGGTCCTCGGGGGCGAACGACGCCTGGATCATGGCGAGGCTCCCCGGCGTCAGCAGCGCACCGCCGACGCCCTGCAGCGCCCGGGCCGCGATGAGCAGCCCGGCGGAGGGGGCCAAGCCGCAGAGCAGCGAGGCCAGGGCGAACCAGACGACGCCGATCACGAACACCCGCCGTCGCCCGAACCGGTCGCCGAGCGAGCCCCCGAGCAGGATCAGCGATGCGAGCGACAGCGAGTAGGCGGTCACCGTCCACTGCAGCGCTGCGAAGTCGGTGTCGAGGTCGCGCCCGATTGCCGGGAGTGCGACGTTCACCACGGTTGCATCGATGCCGGCGAGGCCGGAGCCGAGGATCGCGGCGACCAGGACCCAGCGCCCGGACGCCGTGGCGAAGTGGATCGGCTCGGCGGGTGAGACGATCATGGTCATGGCCCCATCGTCGTCCCCGCTCGTTGCGGGAGCAACACGACCGGTCGGCGTCCGGCGGGCCCGCGACCTTAAGCTGCGGACAGGACTGCACATCCACGGCGGCCTTTCGAGCGAGAGAGCAAGGGTGTTTTTGTGAGCGGGTTGGTTGAAGGTCGGGTCGTCATCGTGACGGGCGCCGGCGGCGGTATCGGACGTGCCCACGCGAAGCTGTTCGCTGCCGAGGGCGCCTCGGTCGTGGTGAACGACCTCGGCGGTTCCCGCTCCGGCGAGGGCGAGGACGTCGGTGCCGCGCAGGCGGTCGTCAACGAGATCGAGGCCGAGGGCGGCAAGGCGGTCGCGAACACCGAGAACATCGCGACCTGGGACGGTGCGCAGAAGCTCGTCCAGCAGGCGATCGACACCTTCGGGACGCTCGACGTGGTGGTCAACAACGCCGGCATCCTGCGCGACAAGATGATGGTCAACATGAGCGAGGCCGAGTGGGACGCGGTCATCGCCGTGCACCTCAAGGGCACGTTCGGCCCGGCGCACTTCGCGGCCGAGTACT
>JAVEDQ010000037.1 GCA_030840885.1 Frankiaceae bacterium | reverse complement strand
GTCGCGGTCTCCCAGATCGCCCGCGAGCTCGGGCACGGCATCGCCGACGACCACCCGGGCGACGCGATCCCGGCCTACCTGATGGTCTTCTTCGCCATCTGGTGGGCGTGGATGAACTTCACCTGGTTCGCCTCCGCCTACGACACCGACGACGTGCCGTACCGGCTGCTGACCCTGGTGCAGATGGGCGGGGTGCTGGTGCTCGCGGCCGGCGTGCCGGGCGCGTTCGAACGGCGGGACTTCACCGCCGTGACCCTCGGGTACGTCGTGATGCGGGTGGCGATGTTGGCCCAATGGTCCCGCGCGGCCCGGGCCGACCTCGAGCGCCGCACCACCGCGCTGCGCTACGTCGCCGGGACCGCGCTGGTGCAGGCGGGATGGTTGCTGCGGCTGGCCCTGCCGGATTCCTGGGCGACCTGGTCGTTCCTGGTCCTCGTCGTCGCCGAGCTCCTGGTCCCGGTCTGGGCCGAACGCGGCAGCACGGCGACCTGGCATCCGCATCACATCGCCGAGCGTTACGGGCTGTTCACCATCATCGTGCTCGGAGAGTGCGTGCTGGCCGCGACGACTGCGGTGCAGGTCGCGGTGTCCGAGGGTGGGGTCAGCGCCGACCTGCTCGTGGTCGCCTTCGGCGGTCTCGTCCTGATCTTCGCGCTCTGGTGGCTGTACTTCCTGAGACCGGCGGGGGTCGGGCTGGAACGACGACCCGAGCTGTCCTTCTTCTGGGGGTACGGCCACTACGGGATCTTCGCCGGGCTCGCCGCACTCGGGGCAGGGCTCGAGGTCACCACCGAGGCGCTGACGCATCACCTCGAGGCGAGCGACACCCTCGTGGCGGGGGCGGTCGCCGTCCCGGTGGCCGTGGTCGTCCTCCTGGTCTGGGCGCTGCACGCACCGCTGGGGACCGCGCCCCGCTCCGACGCCGTCTTCTTCCTCGGCGCTGTCGTAGCGCTGCTCGCGGTCCCGGCGCTCGTGGCCGCAGGGTTGGGGCTGCCGATCGCCGTCGCGCTCCTGGCCCTGCCGGTGGCCGCGCTGGTGGTGGTCGGCATCCGGCACGACGGCGGCAGCTGAGACCGACACCCGACTCAGCCGCTGCCGTCCAGCCCCTCGGCGAGCCGGTCGAGGAACGGGAGCTGGGCCTTTCGGATCTTGACGCGCGCGGTAGCCAGGTCGAACCACTCGGCCCGGTCGATCTCCTCGACCTGCACGGTCCGGCCGCTGCGCGGCGGCCACTCCATGGGGAAGGTGTTGCTCCGTACGCCCGTGACGTCGAAGTCGCCCTCGACGGCCCAAACGAGGTTGATCTTGCCGCTGCGCTGCCGCGCCTCGCCGAGCGCGACGAGCTCACCGGCCGGCGGAGGGCTGCCCAGCTCCTCGGTGAACTCACGGACGGCCGCGGCGAGGGGGTCCTCGTCGCCTTCGAGCTCACCCTTGGGCACGGTCCACACGCCGTCGTCCTTGCGCACGTAGTACGGGCCGCCGGGATGAGCCAGTAGCACCTCCGGTCCGCCGGGACCGCGACGATGGAGCAGGACGCCTGCGCTGGTTCGGGGCACGTGCCCAGTGTCGCCTCAGGCGGACGGCTCATCGGGCGCGCCGCCGTAAATCTGCCGGAAACGGTGTATTCAGAAGAAGCACACTCGCGGTAGCAGTACCGTTTCTCATGGATCGACAGGAGATGTTCGGTGACCGATGAGGTCGGGAAGCTGGGCCACGTCGTGACCCGGATTCGTGGCGGCGAAAAGCCCGGCGAAGTCACCATCCCCATCCGCGGCGCCCATGAGGTCTACCTCGCTTTCTCCGAGGCCCCCATCGAGCGCGCGGAGCCGGTCCTGGTCGTGGGCAGCCGAGGCGGACGCTGCCTCGACGTCGTGCCCTGGACCGGTTTGACCAACTGACTCGTCCAAGCAAGGGGAATGCATGTTCGGATATCGGGTGCCAGCACCCAACCAGGCAATGCTCATCAGCGGCGGCCGCCAGCGCGGACGCGTCGACGGTTCGGCGCAATTCCGGATCGTCACCGGTCACGGTGCTTTCGTGCTGCCCATCTTCCGCAAGGTCAGCTTCCTCACCCTCGCGATGCAGGAGGCGGAGGTCGTCGAGGACACCTTCACGCAGCAGGGCCTGACCCTGAACGTGCGCGCGATCATCGCCTTCAAGGTCGGCGACGACCCGGCCAGTATTTCGTCCGCGTCCCGCCGCTTCCTCGCCGACCAGCGGCAGATGTCGGCGCTGGTCGGGCGGATCTTCTCCGGCCACCTCCGCTCGATCGTCGGGTCGATGACGGTCGAGAGCATCATCCGGGACCAGCAGCGGCTCGGCGAGGCGATCCTCGACGCGTCGAAGGGTGAGATGGCGCGGATCGGTCTGCTGGTCGACTCGCTGCAGATCAGCGAGATCAACGACAAGGGCAGCGGCTACATCGCCGCGCTTGCAGCGCCGCACCAGGCCGCGGTCCACCGGGAGTCGCAGATTGCGCAGGCCCGGGCACTGCAGGCCTCGGCCGAGGCGCAGCAGGAGAGCGAGCGCGCGCAGGCCGAATTCCGCCGGCAGACCGCGATCGCGCGGGCCGACTAC
The DNA here is from genome assembly GCA_030840885.1 of Frankiaceae bacterium. Classification (GTDB taxonomy): domain Bacteria; phylum Actinomycetota; class Actinomycetes; order Frankiales; family Frankiaceae; genus JAVEDQ01. The sequence goes on along the minus strand of JAVEDQ010000037.1, from coordinate 818 downwards.
CAGGCGCAGATCGACAGCGCCGAGGCCCGCTCGCAGCAGGCGGGGCCGCTGTCGGCCGCGCAGGCCCAGCAGGACGTGCTCGTCGAGCAGGCCAAGGTCGCCGAGCGCAACGCCGAGCTGCGCAAGGCCCAGCTGGTGGCGGAGGTGGTCAAGCCGGCCGAGGCCGAGGCCGAGCGCATCCGCACGCTCGCGCAGGCCGAGGCCGACCGCACCCGCATGTCGGCCGAAGCCGCGGCCTCCGCGGACCGCATCGCCCTGGACCAGCGCATCATCGAGCAGCTGCCGCAGATGATCGCGGCGGCCGCATCCGGGCTGCAGAACGCCAACGTCACCGTCCTGAACGGCGCCGAAGGCCTCAACGGCACCGTCGCGTCCATGGCGGCGCAGGGGCTGACGATCCTCGACACCCTCACCGCCGGACTGCGGGATCGCGACGGCGGCGGCTCGCGCGGCTCCCGGAGCGACGAGGCGAAGGCGCTCGACCGGGGCCCGAGCCCGTCGACCTCGGGCGGTGCGAACGGCGCGGTGCCGGGCGCGTAGCAGCGCGGCAGCCGCGCCGTCGGGGTGACTCAGGTCTCAGCGGTGATGCAGGATGCGGTCATGACCGCGCCCGTGACTGATCCGTCCTCGGCCACCTCGACCTACCGCGCCGCCCGCGATCAGCTCGTCGCCCTGCGCAGCGACTACGACCGGGCCGTCGCCGAGTTCCGCTGGCCGACGTTCCCCGGCACCTTCAACTGGGCGATCGACTGGTTCGATGCCGTCGGCCGCGGCTCGGACCAGCTCGCTCTCTGGGTGGTCGCTGCGGACGGCAGCGA
>JAVEDQ010000588.1 GCA_030840885.1 Frankiaceae bacterium | reverse complement strand
TGCTGTCGCTGATCGTCGGCCCCGCGGCGGCGAGGGTGGTGAGGATCGCCTGCTCGATGCCCTTCAGCCGGGCGTAGATCTCGGCGTCGGAGAGGTGCGGCAGGTCCGTCGACAGCTGGTCGAGGCCCTTCCTGATCTCGGCGAGCTGTGCCGAGGTGGCGGCGTCCGGCAGCGAGGTCAGCGAGACGACCAGCTGGACCGCGACGGCCGTTGTGCGGCAGTCGCGGCACGCGTAGTTGAGGGCCTGTGAGGTGTTGATCGGCGCGAGCGTGTTACCGGTGCCGCCGGCACCGTCCTGTCCTAGGAGGAACACCGTCTGGAACGCGACGGCGACGCTCGTGCAGTGCGTGCAGCTGGCCAGGGCGATGGCGTCGTTGCGGGTGTGGACGTCGTTGCCGGTGACCCAGACCATCGAGAACGCGACGTCGTAGTTCGCGGTGCCGTCGGCCGTGGTGATGCTGACCGCCCGGCTCCCGCCCGGGGCCGCCGGACCCGGCGGTGGGAACGGGAACGGCCACCGGTTCGGACCTGCGCCCGCACCCGCGCCCGGACCCGGGTCGACCGACATGACGGTCGCGGGTCCGCCGTCGGACGAGCGCAGCACGACCAGCGCCGGACGGTTGCCGGCGTCCTGCGGCACCAGGATGAGCGCCGGCACCCGAGCGCCGCTCGAGACGCCGGTACCCGCGAACGGAGCAGCCGCCCCGGCGGACGCTGCTCGCACTGAACTGGCCAGGTCCAGCACAGTGCCGCGCTCGTCCGGGCCGATCGGCGTGTACTGCTGCCGGGGCCACCAGAACCAGCCGAGCACCAGCACGATGGCGCCGACGGCGACAACGGTCAGCACGCGTCGCCGGGGATCGTCGGCGCCCTTGGCCCACTGGCTGCGCACCGTGCGCGAGGCCACCCGGCCGAGCATGAGGAGCGTGCCGGCCACCGGGAGGGCGACGGCGAGCATCTTCAGGGCCGCCAGCAGCATCGTCGGAACGTGCCCGGCGCCGGCCGCCTCCGCCAGCGTGTGTCCTTGGACGCCGAGGCTGTCCCACGCGGTCGCGACCAGCCGGGGCAGCGCGACCGCGCCGCTCACGAGCGCGAAGACGAGCGAGGGGACGATCAGGAGGACCCAGACGATGACGACGACCCGGGCCCAGCGCTTGAGGGTGCGGGAGTCCCGGTTGCCCCAGTTCCCCGGCCACAGCGACAGGACGGTCGGCTTGAGGTGGGCGAACAGATCCGGGACGCCGGTGATGTCGGCCAGGATGTGGTACCCGTCGGCCCGGATGACGGGCGTGAGCTGCCGGAGCATCTGCAGCACCTGGGTCCCGACCAGGAGCAGCAGGGCGTCCCATCCGGTGGCCCACCACAGTGCGACCGAAGCGACGCACAGGATCGCGTTGAAGTAGAGCCCGCCGAGGTCCACCCACAGGCGACGCCGCCGGTCGAGGCGGTACGAGTCGGTGACGTCGGTGTAGAAGGCCGGGAACACGATGTACAGGCCGAAGCCCATCGTTCCGGGTGTCGCGCCGCCGTACCGGCACGCGGCGGCATGCCCGAACTCGTGCACCCCGGCCGAGAGCACCGTCAGACCGAAGATGGCCAGCAGCAGCCCCGGCTCGTAGAAGGCCTGGTGAGCAGCGGTTCCGAGACCCTTGGCGAACAGCACCCACCCGGTGAGGACGAAGAAGGCCACCGTCATGGGGACCGCGATCCACCAGGCGAAGAGCCGGGCGAACGGCCCGGTCAGCCGTCGGGTGACGTCGGGGTTGGAGACGGCGACCCGGGGGCGCAGGGCCAGCAGCGGGTTGGCCTTCGGCGCGACGGGGCTGGTGCCGTCGGCACCGATGAGCACCCCGAGCGGCCGGAGCTTCTTCTCGAGCAGGAAGGAGACGTCGTCGGCGCTGGCCGCCTTCCCGATCTTCTCGCTCAGCTCCGTCGCGATCTCCGCCGGCCCACGGACCCCGTCGACGGCCTCCAGCACCCCGTAGAGCAGCGGGGTCAGCTGCAGCGTCTGACCGTCACCACGGCGTACCAGCGCGGGTGCCTGCCGGTAGCCCGAGCCGGGCATCTCGCCGAGCAGCTCGACGCCCTCGGCGAGCTGCGGCGGCGCGTCGGACGCTGCCGCGCGCGTCTCCGACGGGTTCGCCAGCGTGGTCACGGGACGGGAACCGGAGACGCGTGCTCGAGAAGTCGCACTACTGCTGGACGGAGGCGTTCTGGGCGGCTTCCGCGTTGGCGGTCACGCCGTCCAGGTGCTGCGAGACGATCGCCGTCTGGTCCGACACCGCAGTCGAGGTGGAATCGACCGAGGCCACGTTCGCAGAAGCCGACGCGTCGATCGGTGCCGCGACGTTGGCGTTGGCAGCCACGGCACCGGCGACCGGTGCGGCGAGGTGCGCGTTGGCGTTGATGTCGGCGTTGACGTTGAGCAGCGGTCCGTCGAGCGCCCCGCCGCTGGTGACCGCCGGAGCGGTCGTCGGCTCGGTGGTGCCCGCCGCAGCGGGGGCGGTGGCGGGGGCTGCCGGGTCGGTGGGGCCGTGCGCCGGGTCGGTCGTGCCGGGGGCGGCGCCGCCGGTCTGGTCGACCCCAGCGGTCTGCGGCGCATGCGCGATGGCCGAGCCGGAGATGCCCTGATCGAGCGAGACGGCCTGGTGGGCACCGGCCCCGGCCTCGCTACCGACCGACAGGACGTTCGAGGAGACGGCCGCCTCGATCGGGGCGGCGATGTTGGCGTTGGCGGCCACAGCCAGGTCGACAGGCGCGGCGAGGTCGAGCGCGAGGTCGACGTTGACGTTGAGGTCGAGCAGGCTCATGACCTCCTTGTCCGGAAGCATGGTGCCGGACTCCGCCTCGAGGTCGCTGAGCGAGAGGCGTTCGGGTGCATCGGTCATGATCTCCACCTGGGGACGGCGAACGTGGCCTGATGGAAGTACCCGAGCCGTACATCGCGGCAAACCCGCCGGAGGGGTGGCGGAACAGGAACAACTACCTACTCAGTGCGACCTAGGCGACCTCAGTGCGACCTCATCGCGATGTCGGCCTGCGGAAGCACGGCGGTCGGTCGAGCAGCGCCGCGACGAGACCTGCCTCAGGACTCCTGGAGGCGGCCAGGCCGGCCGTGGCCTTCGGCTCGTACTCGACCTGGAGCACGAGGTGTCCGCAGTCGGCATCGTCCCGGGCTATCTCGGCGCTCGTCAGGTGCTCGTCCGCGAGCTCGGTCGACCGCCACTGCTCGAGCAGACGCTCGAGCTCGGCCGGTTCAGCGGTGTGCAGATCGATGAGCTCGACGAGGCCGGTCTGGCTAGGAATGGTCTGGCCGGGATTGCTCTGCTCGGTCGGGAGGGACGGGTGTGTGGGGCTGGGGGCCACGGCTTCTCCCCGGGGGTTGTGGATCTGCTGGGCACAACGATGGGCGCGGTTCGGACGTGCCACAACCCCGAGCTACCGATAATTAAGCGAACGGTTCCCGTGGGCGGCATGTCGCCTGCCGGGCGTGTCGCTCATTGAGACCGCTCAGCCAGAGACGAGGGACGGTGACGAGGTGACGCTCGGAGCTGGGGCCTTCGTGGTCACGCTCGAGACCGGGGCGGGGACGGCGGGGTGCAGCAGTCCGTCGAGCACGGCGAGCCCGAGCTGTCGGGCGCCGACCACGTTCGGGTGCAACCCGTCGCCGGAGTTGTAGGCCGCGAGCAGCCGCGTCGGGACGGAGGGGTCCTGCATGGCGGCAGCGGTGTCGATCAGAGTCGCGCCCCGGCTCGACAGCCAATTGCCCTTGAGGTGGTTGTTCACCGAGATGCGCTTCGCCTCGCTGGCTGCGGTCCAGCCGACATCCGACCTGGGCAGGATGGTGCAGACCGAGATCTTCACGCCCCGGTCCCGCGCTGCGGTGATCACCTGGTCCAATGCGGCCAGGACGCCTGCGTCGCT
>JAVEDQ010000523.1 GCA_030840885.1 Frankiaceae bacterium | reverse complement strand
GGCCTCCGCATCTCGACCGACCCTGATCACCAGAGTCTTTCGATGCGGCTGGCCCCGACGAGAGGGGCCGATGACCATGTGGTCGTCAGGGACGACGCGCGCGTCTTTCTGTCCCCGACCGTGGCTGAGCGGCTCAACCGGAGAACCCTGTGCGCGGAGGTCACCGCCGTTCGATCGGTCTTCTTCTTGGCCCGCGAGGGCGGCCGCCGGGAACGCACCAGGTCCCGTCGAAGGGCTGCCTGGCGCGATGCGCTCATATACGGCACGAGCGGCCTCCGGTCAGCGCCCCGAACGGAGCGAAGCCGATGACGGGGTCCTCGGTTCTGAGTCTGACGTTGCCGCCGGTCGCCCGTTCGGCTCGGGACGGCCGTCGGTTCATCGTGCGGACCCTCACCGACTGGCACTGTGATGCGTTGGTCGACGCCGCGGCTCTGCTGGCCAGTGAAGTCATCACGAACGCGGTGATGCACGCCCGTACGCCGCTCACCGTCACCATCCAGCGAACCCAACTCGGTCACGTTCAGATCGAGGTCAGTGACGGCTCGCCGCTCGAGCCACGCCGTCGAGCGGCGGCGGCGGACGCAACGACCGGAAGGGGAGTCGGACTTCTGGAGGAACTCGCCACCAGCTGGTCCGTCCGCACCACGGAGAGCGGCAAGACCGTGACGTTCACCCTCGACTCCAGGAGCGACCCATGGGCCGCCATCACGGACGCCGACTTTCTCGCTGGTGAGCTGTGAGCAGCCAACCGTCGCCACTCGGTCGCTACGACCAGGGCAGCGGGTTGGATCGGTCAGTGCACGAGGTCCGGCTGATCGGCGTTCCAGTGCAGGTCCTCATCGCCTCCAGACAACACCACGACGACCTCATGCGCGAGTTCACGGTGCTGGCCGTGTCCGAGCCGGACCTGCGCTCGTCCGTGCCCCACCGGTTGACCGCCCTCACCCAGATCCTCGGCGTCCGGTACGGAGCCACAGCCAGCCGCCCTGACAAATTGATCGACGAGGCAGCACAGCGAGGCGAACGCACCCTCGACCTCACCTACCAAGTACCGGGAGATGTCGTCGAAGCCGCAGACCAGCTCGAAGCGCTGATGGCTGAAGCAGACGAATTCTGCTGCACCGAGCAGATGCTCGCTCTGCCCCGAAGCCCCCTACAGGTGCGGTTCGCGCACTGGTATCTCGACGAATTCCGTCGCCAGGTCAACGGTCAACCTCCTCGGCCCTGGACCGGCCCCCTGAGCTCTGGCACCGACGTTTCTTGTTCGTGACGTCACAGCACCGGACTCAGGGAACGACCGGCTTCCGCGGTCTTGCCGAGCCTGCGTGTCAGGTACTCGTGCACCATTCGGATGGCGACGGAACCTTCTCCTACCGCTGAGGCGACGCGCTTGTTGGACTGGTGCCGAACGTCTCCGACGGCGAAAACCCCGGGCAGGCTGGTCTCGAACAGCCGCCGGTCGCCGGTGGGGCAGGAGCCGCAGGTGCAGGCCGGGCCGGTGATCAGGTAGCCGTGCTCGTCCCGGTGGACCGACTCGGGGAGCCAGTCGGTGTAAGGCTGAGCGCCGATCAGCACGAACAGCCCGGCAGCAGCGACAGTCTCTTCCCGTCTGTCGATCGTGCGCCGCAACGTGAGTTTCTCGAGCCAGCCGTCGCCGGACGCGCCGACGACCTCGACGCCGTACCGGACGTCGATGTTCTGGGTTCGGGAGATGTCTTGGATCAGGTAGTCGGACATGCTCTGCGCGAGGGAGTCGGAGCGGACCGCGATCGTCACGTGCTTTGCGAACTTGGCAAGGTGGATTGCGGCCTGCCCGGCGGAGTTGCCGCCTCCGACGACGTAGACGTGCTCGCCGGTGAGCGCCCGGGCCTCAGACATCGCCGCGCCGTAGAAGACGCCGAGGCCCTGGAAGGCTCGCAGATCCGGGTTGTCGAGCTGTCGGTAGGCGATGCCGGTGGCGACGATGACCGAGCGGGCGCTGATGGCCGTGCCGTCGGCGAGGTGGAGGGTGCGCCGGTCCCCGGCGATGGACAGGCCGCTCGCATCGCCGCCGTAGACCATGTCGGTACCGAAAATCATGGCCTGGTCGAGCGCTCGAGCGGCGAGTTCGGCGCCGCTGATTCCACGCGGGAAGCCGAGGTAGTTCCGGATGAGTGAGCTCGTGCCCGCCTGCCCGCCCATCGACTGCCGTTCGATCAGCGCTGTGCGGAGGCCCTCCGACCCGGCGTAGACGGCGGCGGCCAGCCCGGCGGGACCGGCTCCGACGATCGCGACGTCGTAGACGCCTTCCCGTGGTCTGGTGCGTGCGCCGAGCGCGTTCGCGGCGTCGACGTTCGTCGGGTCGACGAGGACGGTGCCGTCGTGGAGGACGACGACGGGAAGCCGCTCGGCGGTGACGCCGGCGCGGGTGAGGGCCTTGCTGCCTGCCGGCGAGTCCGCGTCGTAGGACCCGTAGGGAAAGTCGTGCCGCTGCAGCAGGTCGCAAATCTCATGCGCCCGGGCGGACTGACGCTGCCCTATGACCGTCACGGCCTCGAACGAGGTGCCCCGGTGCCGCCACCACTCGTCCAGCAGTTCGACGACGTCACGATGGAAGCGCTCGTCCGGGGACGACATCGGCCGCCGCACCCAGCAATCCGCCTGACCACGGGAGATGATCTCGCTCATCTCCTCCCGGACCGGCCGCTGTTCGTTCCACGCGACGAGCAGCCCCCGCCGGGCGTGCGGATGCAGACGGCGAACAGCTCCCAAAACTGATCGGACGTGCGGACTCCGGGAGACGAGAACGAGAGCCACTGCCCGGCCAGCCTCGGCGAGCTCGTCCAGTACCCCGAGCGCAGCAGCCGGCTCGCCGAACAGGAGTTCGTAGTCGGTCCGGTAGCGACTGAGCAGCTGGTTCCGCAGCATCACCTCTGCGGGAGCAGCGGCGATAAGGATCACCGGCTTCGTCGGCTCAGCCTCGGCTCGTGCTTCGCCGCGGGGCATGCTCATCGGTCGACGGTGAAGCTGAACATCATCCCGCTCTGCGCGTGTTCGGCGATATGGCAGTGGGCCATCCACAGTCCCGGGTTGGAGACGTCGAGCAGGACGTCCACCGTCTCGCCGGTCCGGACGAGCACGGTGTCCTTCCAGACCAGGTTCGGTTCCACCTCACCGTTTCTCGTCAGCACCAGGAACCGCCCGGCGCCGTGGATGTGGAAGGGGTGGTGCATCGGGTGGTCTGAGTCCATCTCGTTCACCAGCCGGATCTTCACCTGGTCGCCGACCCGGAACCGCCAGTCGATGTGGTGGTTGACGGCGCCGTCGGAGCGGTCGACGAGCTGCCAGCTCATGTTGTCCGGTGTGGTGAGCCGGTTGACCTCGACCATGTCGTCTTCCCACTCGATGCCGTCACCGGTGCCGCCTGAGTCGTGCGCGTGCTCGTGCTGGTGGGTGTCGTGCTCACCGGCTCGCTGCTCGGGCGTGTGGTGGTCTCCGGCCCTCGTGACCAGGGCGGCCGCGACGAGCTTCATGCCGCACTCCGGGCACTTGCTGGGGTGGTCATCGGTGATGTGCGGGTGCATCGGGCAGGCGTAGCTGACCGGTCCGTCGCCCTCGGGGTCGCCCATGTCCATCTGGGCGACGAAGGCCAGGACCTTGTCCGGGGCGGCCGCCAGGTACGGCGAGACGCGGGCCCGCTCGGCGCACAGGTCCGGATTCGAACGCAGCAGCTCGAAGGTAGTGGCGGCGGCGGATCGGCTGTCGGCGTCGCGCACCGAGATGGTTGCCAGCTGGTAGGTCCGGTCCGGGGTGCGGTGCTGCAGCGTCAGCGCTCCCGGCTGCTCCGGCAGAACGTCGACCACGGCCCGTTCGGAGGGGGCGAGTAGTACTTCGTCGACCCAGTCCTCGTGCTCGTACCGGCCGCTGTCCCCGCCGATCAGCTTCATCCGCAGGCCGGGGAGCTGCACATTGAAGACGCGGGTGTTCGCGGTGTTCGTCAGGTACAGGCGGAGCACCTGTCCGACCCGGGTGTCGAGCGTCAGGTCCGATTCTCCGGCGGCGAGCAGGACGTTGCCGAAGCGGCCCATAGCGGTGTAGGTCACCTGGGTGCGGCTGAACGGGGCGACCTTGCCGTCTTCGAGCAGGAGGTCGTCGACGGTCACCAGTGCCTCGCGGTCGGCGGCCGGCCAGTAGTCCTCATCGGCGGGGTCGACCAGGATGTTGGCGTACAGCCCCATCTCCAGTCCGTAGTCCTCGCGGACGTGCGGGTGGTACCAGTACAGCCCGGCGTCGGGGAACTGCAGGGTGTAGGAGAACTCCCCGCCGATGGGGATAGGGGTCTGGGTTTCGTGCGGCACGCCGTCGAACCGGTTCTCGAGCCGGAGCCCGTGCCAGTGCACGGTCGTTTCCATCTCGGTGTGGTTGACGACGTGCACGTGGATCCGCGAGCCCTGTCGGACCCGCAGGGTGGGGCCGGGGATGGACCCGTTGTAGGCGAGCATGCGGATCGGGTTGCCGCCGATGTGCTTCACCACCGGAGCAATGGTGAGGTGGAAGGTGTCGCCGTCACCCAACTCGACGATGGAGGTCTCGAGCGCCGGCGGCAGGCCGGCGGTGTCGGTGGAGAATTGGTCGGTGCCGGAGCTGTCGGTGATTCGGACGCCTGTCATGGTCAAGCTCCTCGGGACGGGACGGACGCGCGGCGCGCGATCTGGTCGGCGAGGGGGGCGGCGTCGTCGGCGACGAAGCCGAGCAGGGCCGAACCGCGGCTGCGCTGCCAGGAGAGGCCGAGGAAGTACAGGCCGGGCACCTCGGTGACCCCGCTGGTGTGCCGCACGTGGCCCTCGGCGAAGACCCCGTCGACATCGAGCCAGCTGTAGTCGGGCCGGAAGCCGGTCGCCCAGATCACCGTGCGCGGGGTGACCGTGGTGCCGTCGGTCAGGGCGACGGACGACCCCTCGGCCGTGGTGACCCGGCTGCGGAAGCGAACGCCGGCAGCGGCCAGCTGCTTCCGGTTGCTGCCGATCGTGAACTCACCCCGGGTCCGCATCCGCCGGCCGAGCCGGGAGTCGGCCGGCTTTCCGATCAGGTGCAGCTTCGTGAGCCACCAGAACAGGTCACGTCCCAGGAGCCGCTGCGGCAGGGCCGGAGAGGCGCTTCCGACGGCGAGATCGACGTCACGGCTGCGGACGAGCTCGCCGGCGATCTGCAGTCCCGAGTTGCCGGCCCCGACGACCAGCGCCGGGCCGTCGGGGAGCGCTTCCGGGTTGCGGTAGTCGGAGCTGTGCAGCTGGTGGACGTCGGGGGCCATCTCGCGGGCGACGGGTGGGATGAACGGCGTCTGGAACGGGCCCGTGGCGACGACGACCTGACGAGTGCGCACGGTGCCGCCGGCCGTAACCAGCTCGAACAACCCGTCGGCGCGTCGCAGCCGGGTCACCCGGCTGTTCAACCGGACGGGAAGCTCGAACGTGGCCGCGTAGGCGGTCAGGTAGTCGGCGACGGCGTCCTTGCCCGGGTAGCTGTCGTCCGGCGCCGGAAAGGGCAGGCCCGGCAGTGAGTCGTACCTGGCCGAGCTGAACAGCGTGAGGGTGTCCCAGCGGGCGCGCCACATGTGGCCGATTTCGGGGCCGGCCTCGAGGATCTGGAACCGCAGCCCGTGCCGCTGCAGATGCCACGCCATCGACAGCCCGGCCTGTCCGCCGCCGATCACCACGACGTCGTAGACGGGGCCGTCCGTGGTCCCGGAGGAGGCCGGCGCCACGGCCGCTGTCGGTTGGTTGCTCGTCACGATCGATCACCACTTCCGTAGGGACGACCAGCGGCGCGGAGGCTAGCCGTGCAGCTGCACGCCCGCAGCGATTTCCACGAACAGCACGGCGGCGACCACGAAGTCGACGGTCGCGCAGAACGGCGGCCACCAACGGGTGCCGCGCACGAACCGGGTTCGGTGCTGCCATAGGTCCTTGATGCCGTGCCCGATGAACAGCACTGGCAGCAGCCACACGCTGTTCACCGCGACAGCGGCGAGAAAGAAGAACGCTCCGGCCACGCAGGTCTCGATGGCGATGACCTTGGGCCGCCCGTCGGAGACCGCGAAGCCGATGTAGACCGCGGCGATCAAGGGAATCGTCATCGCCAGCACGGTCGCGGCCGGCAACCACCAGACGGCGACCGGCGCCGCGGCGTTGATGAAGCCCCAGATCACACCCCAGACCACGGGGCGGGACAGCAACGCGTTGCGGACCGGCGACGTATTGACGGACCCGCCGACTTGGTCGACATCCCTCGTCACCATCGGGTGCCTCCTTCCGAAACCCGCACCGGCTCCGCTGGCCGGGTCAGCATTCGCCCGCTGCTACCGCGGTCCGGCCGGCAGGGCGAAACCGAGCGACTCTTCTACATGGGCAGGCAATGCGCAACCCCCAACGTGACCCCGTCTCGGTGACGGTCCCACCGATCTGTGACACTGCTCGACATCGGCGCTCGCGGGCTGGCTGTGCGACACCGTCGGCGCCCGAGGTCGTCGCATCGGGTGGGCTCCTCGTGAGCGGAGTCCTGTCGGTCCAACGGAGGCGTTGCTGAAGTAGGCGGAACCGAGCTTCATGGGTGGGCGTGGAGCGGGGGCCGGACCGCAACGCGAGTGGCGCTGACGTCGACCGTCACCTGCGGGCCGGGGCAAGGCCGGGCAGGAGCCGCCACAAGCGGCCGGCCAGGATGGTCACGAGGACCAGGGCCACGTAGGCCCAAGGGCGCCAGGCGCCTCCGACAGAGGTGCTGAGGCCGTTGGAGAACGTGAAGTTGACGTC
>JAVEDQ010000513.1 GCA_030840885.1 Frankiaceae bacterium | reverse complement strand
CTCGCCGCCCGCGGCCAGCAGGTAGGTGCCGGCCGGCGCGGCCTCGACGGCGAGTGCGTAGAGCACACCGATGTCGTCGACGTGAACCGTCGTCCAGTGCTGCTGGCCGGTACCCGGAACGACCAGGCCCTGCCCGCCGTCGGCGTCGGCGCGGGGGCCACCGGCGAGCAGGCCGGGCAGACCTCCGCCGTCGCCGTAGACGATGCCCGGCGCGATGACGATTCCGCGCACGCTCTCGGCCTTCAGCACCTTCTCCCCCTGCGGGACCCGCCACCCGGTGAGCTGCGGCGGGTTCATCGGCGTGGTCTCGTCGACCGGCTGCGATGAGCTGCCGTGCACCCAGATGCCGCCGGTGTGCACGTAGGGCTTGTCGGTGTCGGCGAGCGCGCCGAGCACGGCCTCGAGGACGGCCTCGTCGGCTGCGGCGCTGTTCTCGTCGCCCGGGGAGGCGACGTGGATGACGCCGTCGGCCTCCTGCGCCGCGTGCGCGACGACCGCGCTGTCCATCAGGTCGCCCCGGACCGGCTCGGCGCCAGCGGTGGCGACCTGGTCGGCGGAGCGGTCGCTGCGGACGAGGGCGGTGACCTGGTGGCCGCGGGCGAGCAGGGCGGGGAGGACGGCCGAGCCGATCTGGCCGGTGCCCCCGGTGAGGAAGATGCGCATGTCTTCCGCCTGCCCACTGCAACGCCGTCGACGCTGCCGAGGCCGACCTCGAGCCCTGCCAGGCACCGTGCGGCACCTTCAGTCTGCGTAAGCCGGGTACGCCTACTTCTTCAGGCCCTACTTCTTCAAGAAGCCGGGAAGCTTGCGGGCGGTCCCGGGGGCGCTCAGCAGGCCCTGCGCCGCCGCCTTCACGCTGTCGGGCAACGCCTTCGCCACCTGGCCCTGGACGCGGGTGAGGAGGCTGCCGGCGACCACCTTCTCCTTACCGGCGAGCATCGCCTCGATGCCCTGCTGGGCGACCTGGGCCGGGTCGTCCTTCTTCATCGCGCCGAGCGCGGTGTGCTCGAGGGCTGCCCGCGTGAAGAAGTTGGTGTCGGTCGGGCCGGGCATCAGCGAGGTCACCGTCACCCCGGTCTCGAGAAGCTCCTGGCGGAGCGCCTCGGCGAAGGACTGGACGAACGACTTCGAGGCGCCGTAGAGCGCCTGGTTCGGCGCCGGGGCGATCGACGCGACGGACGAGGTGAACAGGATGCGGCCCTGCCCCTGCTCGACCATGGCGGGCACGAGGTGCTTGGCGAGCCGGACGGTGCCGACGACGTTGGTGTCGATCAGCCGGAGGTCGTCCTCCAGCTTCGTGGTCACGAACGGTCCGCTCTCGCCGACGCCGGCGTTCAGGCACAACGCGGCGACGGGCTTGCCGGTAGCGGTTACGGCGTCGGTCAGCTTCTGCACGCCGTCGGCCTCGGCGAGGTCGGCCTGGACCGACTGCACGCCGGCACCCAGGGTCGTGAGCTCCGATGCGGCGGCGGCCAGACTCTCGTTGGCGCAGAGGAGCAGGTCGTAGCCGTTCTGCGCCAGTTGCTTGCCGAGCTCCAGGCCGATGCCGGTCGAAGCGCCGGTGATGACGGCGAGGGGCTTGGCCGAGTGCTGCAGTGCGGCTTCGGCGGTGGCGGTCGTGGTGGTGGTGGCGGCGGTCGTGGTCATGGACGCTCCCTCTCGTTCGACGTGTGTTCGGTCTCTGATCTGCCTGCCCCGTCACGATTGGCTCGCACGAGCTCGCCCATCGCGGATTGCATCGCGGCCTCCACGCGGACCGCGAAAGCAGCGGCACTCTCGCCCTCGTCCGGCTCCATCGCCGGCAACACCCGGCTCCGCAGCTTCGCCGGGAGCGGGAGGTAGGGCAGCAGTCCGACGAGACCGACGTTGAGGCCCCACGGGATGGAGATCGACACGGGCAGGACCTTGTAGCGCAGCAGCCGGTCGAGACCGAGCCTGCGGGCCAACGGTTGCCCGTCGGTGAGGACGAACAACGTGCTGCCGGCGCCTGCGGTCACGATGGGGACGATGGGCACGTCGGCCTGGATGGCCATCGCTGCGAAGCCCGTCCGCCCGGCGAAGGTGACCCGGTGGCGCCGCCGCCAGGGCTTGCTGGCCTCGACGTCACCGCCGGGGAAGACCAGTACGTGATGGCCGGCGGCGAAGGCTTCCGTTGCTGACGCCCGGCTCGCCGGGCGGCTGCCGAGCGACTCCAGCAAGGGCCCCACCCGCAACGTCCACGCCAATTGATGGGTGAGGACCGTGACGGTTCGTGTCGTGGACAGCTGATCGAGGATGCCGAGGACGGCGAAGACGTTGAGGTCGATGATCCCGCCGAACCCGTGGTTGCCGACGACGAGGCAGGGGCGGTCGGGCAGTGGAGCGTCGACCGTGACCTCGAGCCGGTGATAGTGCCGCACGAGTTCGATGCCGAGCCGCCGGAGGAAGCGCAGGACCTCCACCACCGGAGCGGGGACGTCCGCTTCGCTGTGGTCGACCGGCTCGTCGCCCCGGTTACTCTTCTCTGTCACGCACGTCATCCTCGGCCTCTGCCCGACGGATCGCGACGGCGGGCGCCGCGGGCGCGACGGTCCGAGCGTGGTGCCGGTAGCGTCAGTCGTCGTCTTCCGGAGGTGACGGATGGAGATCTGGGTCAACCCGGCGTGCTCGAAGTGCCAGGCCGCGACGGCCCTACTGGACGAGGCCGGCGCGGACTACACGGTGCGGCGCTATCTGGATGATCCGCCCACCCCGGAGGAGCTGGATGCGGTGCTGTCCCGGCTCGGTCTCGAGCCGTGGGACATCGCGCGGATGGCCGAACCGGAGGCGGCACGGGTCGGCCTCCGGGAGATGCCCCGCGACCGGGAGCGCTGGATCGAGGTGCTGTGCGCTCACCCGATCCTGATCCAGCGCCCCATCGTGACCGCCGACGACGGCACGACGGTCGTGGGCCGCTCCCCAGAGGCCGTGCGAAGCGTTCTGGGCGCCGAGGGGACCGACGGCCGCGCGGGTCACTGAGCCGCAGGACTCAGATCCGCTTCCCGGGGTGCTCGTCCTCGGCGACCTCCTTCGCCGCGCGGACGACGGGATACGGCTGCGCAGTGAGGTAGGCACCCCACTTCCCCACCGGAAGAGCGATCCGACGTGGCCGAGGGGTGGGAATCGTCCGATTGTCCATCGCATCCCGGATGCGGTCGACCCAGGACTCCAACGCGAACGTCAGCGGGTCGGTGAAGCGGACGTGCGGGGTGTTGGGGTGCGGCCGCGTCGGCGCCCTGGCCACCAGAGCCGCAAGATCGCCAACCAGGACCGCCTGGCCGTCCTCGTCGAGGACCTGACACAACTCGGCGAGCAGAGCCGCCTCGCCCGCGGCGTGCTCCTCGACGAGCAGGCGGATCCGAGCGGCGAGGTTCTCGACCGGCGTCAAGGCGGACGCCATGTTGCCGGTGAGTCGACGATCCAGACACCACAGCGCGTGCTGCAACTGGTGGTCCACGGCCATCTGCCTCCGGACGCGGGAGCGGGCTTCGGGGACGCGCCGGTGCACTGCCGGATAGATGGCACGCTCGACCGCCGCGAGGTGGACCGCGCACCACGTCACCCCGTCCAATGTGGGCGCATCGGGTGACAGCGCGGCGATCGTGTGCGCGTGGGCCTGCTGCATGACATCGGCGAGATCGTGAAAATCGGTTTCCATAATCATCCTCCTCAGGAGTCGATCGTGACGTGACGGTCGTCGAGCCCGGGCGACGCCGGGGTGTGCCCGTGCAGCGAGAGGAAGCGCTCGGGGTGGTCTGCCTTGTCCGCGCCGGTCTCGAGCCAGCGGGAGGTCGCCGCCCTGGCCCGCTCGATCAGCCGGGCGCCGTGGCCGAAGTCGCTCGGAGCGACCGCGAGGGGGCACAGGGGTGGGAGCACTCGTAGATCGACGGTTGTCGAGTACTGGGCCACCTCGAGCACGAGGCGACGCTCGACGAGCAGCGTCAGCGACTGGAGAGCGCTCGCCAGCACGGTTTGCGGGGCAGCGGGAAGGGCGCAGGCGTAACCGCTGGGCAGCACATAGATGCGATCCGCGCCCTGCGTCACCGCCTGCGAGATGGCGGCGTTGTCGGCGATGCCCCCGTCCACCAGGTGCCGCCCGTCGATCTCCACCGAGGGGAAGACGGCGGGGATGGCTGCGCTGGCGAGAACGGCGTCGACGGCGTCGCCGCGGG
>JAVEDQ010000509.1 GCA_030840885.1 Frankiaceae bacterium | reverse complement strand
CCGAGGCCCTCGACATCGCCGTCGAGACCGTCATCGACCTGCGCCGCATCTCGCAGGACACGGTGTCGCTCGAGACCGCGGTCGGCGACGACGGCGAGTCCGTGCTCGGTGACTTCATCGAGGACGCGGACGCGGTCGTTCCGGCCGACGCCGCCGCCTACGGCGCGATGCAGGACGAGCTCCACGTCATCCTGCGCGGTCTGCCCGAGCGGGAGCGTGAGGTCATCCGGCTGCGCTACGGCCTGGTCGACGGACGTCAGCACACGCTGGCCGAGGTCGGCTCGCGCCTGGGTCTCACCCGTGAGCGCATCCGGCAGATCGAGAAGGAGACCCTCCGCGAGCTGCGGTCGGGCAACTCCTCCGGTCGCCTCCGCGACTACCTGGACTGAGTCCGGACTCGTACGAAGGCCCGTCGCCCTGTAGGGTGGCGGGCTTTCGTCGTGTCCGGAAGGTTTCCAGACCGCGGGCTACCGGAGCTGCTCGCCCGAGATGTCCGGAAAGCCCATAACCCGCGGAGGAATCTTCGATTTTCCGCTGTGCGACCTACGCGTCGCGCCCGGAGAGGGCTTGGGTGGCAATCGACACCGGAGCTGCAGCCCTGGGTCCCGTCGACGCGCGGGAGCCGCCATGACCGCCATCAACGACACCTATGCCGCTCTGGGCGGAGCGCACGGCTTCCTCGGCGCCGCGTCCAACGGCGAGCAGGCCTGCTTCGACGGCCGCGGCCGGTTCCGGCACTACCAGGGCGGCTCGATCTACTGGAGTCCGGAGACCGGTGCCCACGAGGTGCACGGGGCCATCCGGACGGAGTGGCAGCAACTCGGGTCGGAGCGGAGCGTCGTCGGCTACCCGACCTCCCACGAATCGGGGGTGGCCGGCGGTCGGTTCAACTCGTTCGCACAGGGCGGCATCTACTGGCATCCCCGCACGGGGGCCCATGAGGTGCACGGCGCGATCCGCGTCCGCTACCTCAGCGACGGCGGTCCGGAGCACAGTGGCTACGGCTTCCCGATCGGCGACGAGGAGCCCGCCCTGCGTGGCCGGGTCAGCCGCTTCCAGCGGGCGGAGGTGTTCTGGGACCGGCGGGACGCCTACGTCGTCTACCCGGCACCCTGTTGAGAGATGCCGTGTTGAGAGGTCAGACGCCCCAGTCCGGGCGCAGCGGCATGCCGGAGACGCCGTTCTCGGAGTTCACGCCGAGCACCTGGTGCAGCTCGATGTCGCCCTTCTCGAAGCCGAGGCGGCAGCCGGTCATGTAGATCTCCCACACGCGGGTGGTGCCCTCGCCGACCTCGCGCACCGCGGCCTCGCGGTTCGCGGCCAGATTGGCGCACCAGTCCCGCAAAGTCATCGCGTAGTGCTCGCGCAGTGACTCCTCGTGGCGCACCTCGAGCCCGGCGGCCTGCATGTGGCCGGCGACTGTGGCCACCGAGGTGAGCTCGCCGTCGGGGAAGACGTAGCGGTCGATGAAGCCGTCCTTCGCCGCGGCGCCGTCTTCGACCCGTGGCCGGGTGATGCAGTGGTTGAGCATCCGGCCCTGTGGCTGCAGCTTCGCCTGGAGGAAGCGGAAGTAGCCGGGGATGTTCTTGACGCCGATGTGCTCGGTGAGCCCGATCGAGGAGATGGCATCGAAGCCGCTCTCCTGGACGTCGCGGTAGTCGCAGTGCCGCACCTCGGCCAGCTCGGACAGGCCCTCGTCGGCGATCGCCTTCGCGCCCCACTCGGCCTGCTGGCGGGACAGCGTCACGCCGATGACCTGGACGCCGTAGTGCTTCGCGGCGTGGCGCACCATGCCGCTCCAACCGCAGCCCACGTCGAGCAGGCGCATGCCCGGCTTCAGGCCGAGCTTGCGGGCGACGAGGTCGTGCTTCGCGAACTGGGCCTCCTCGAGCGAGGACCCGAGCTCGGGGTAGGCGGCACAGGTGTAGGCCATGGACGGGCCGAGCACCAGCTCGTAGAAGCGGTTGGAGATGTCGTAGTGGTGCCCGATGACCTGCGCGTCCCGCTCCTTGGAGTGGCGGGTGAGCCCGGCGCGCAGCTGCGCCAGCCGCTGGATCGGCCGCTTGGCGCCGTACTCCTCCGGCGGCGGGTCGACGAGCCGCACGGCCTTCGGGTCGAGGTTGCGCAGGATGGTGAGCCGGTCGGCCCAGGACAGCTCACCGACGTGCTCCTGGTAGACCATCTTCATCCCGGCGTACAGGTCACCCTCGATGTCGAGCTCGCCCGAGACGTAGGCGCGGCCGAGACCGAGCTGCGGCGGCGAGAACACCAGGTAGGACAGCGCCTTCGGGCTGTTCACCCGGACGCTGGCGACCGCGTCGGAGGGCCCCGAGACGCTGCCGTCGTACGCGGTGATCCGGACCGGCACGTGTCCTAGCGCGGTGCTCAACAGGTCGGCGACGGGCATGCGGTTCACTCAGGTCTCCCCTTCGGGCAGTGCTGTCGGGCAACGGTCGCTCATGAGCGGCCCACGGTCTTGGCGTAGAGGTCGAGCAGACGCGAGCTCGGGTCGTAGGTCTTCTTGAGCACCTCGTAGCGCGGCCCACCGTAGAGCGCCCAGAACTCGTCGCGGGGGTAGAACGCGGTCGAGTAGAGCGATTTGCGGCCACCGAGCTCGGCGACCTTCTCCTCGATGCGGCGGTTGTGGTAGCCGTCGCTCTCACCGGCGGGTAGCGGCGCGGTCGACCAGAAGCCGACGTTGACGTAGAGCTCGTCGGGCTCGAATGCGTAGAGGTCCCACACCGCGGACGGGTCGCGCTGCCGCAGCGGGCACAGCCACACCGGCTCGATGCCGGTCTGCTCGTACAGGAAGCGGAGGAACTCACCGACCTTGGCCGCCGGGACCTCGATGTCCTGGATGACCTCCTCGCGTTCCGGCAGGCCCTTGCGGGCATCGAGCCTGGCCTTCACGCGGTACGTGCGCTCCAGGCCGACGATCCGCCAGTAGACGTTCGACCGCCGGAACCGGGCCGGCCAGAACCGGCGGATGCGCGGGTTCTGGGCCCCGAACGCCCGCGAGCACCAGAACCAGTCGGTGTCCCAGCGCCACAGGTACTGCGCGATGGTCATCCAGTCGCCACCGGGGCCGACTTTCGGATCAGCGTGGCCGGAGCCCTGGATCGAGCGGTAGTAGATGCGCTGGCCGGTGTAGTCCGACGGCGTCACGCCGGCCGGCAGCTCGGCGGCGTACGTGCCGAGCGTCAGGTAGGTCTCGGCCACGCCGGCGTCGCGCAGCGGGAACCAGGACCCGTCCAGGAAGTCGACGCGCTGCCCCTGGTGCTCGCCAGCCAGCGCGATGCGCTCGAGCGCGGCTGTGGCCTCGTCGAGGTCGTCGAACGGCACGTGCCGGACGTGGACGTAGGGCTCGACCTTCTCCAGCTCGATCCGGAGCCGCAACGCGTAACCGAGGGTGCCGTAGCTGTTCGGGAAGCCGTGGAACAGGTCGGCGTGCTCGTTCGTGGGTGTCACCAGCAGGATGCGGCCGTCGCCGGTGAGCACGTCCATCTCGAGGACGGACTCGTGCGGCAACCCGCTGCGGAACGACGTCGACTCGATGCCGAGGCCGGTGACCGCGCCCCCGAGGGTGATCGTCTTCAGCTGCGGGACGACGAGCGGGATCAGCCCGTGCGGGAGCGTGGCGGCGACCAGGTCCTCGTAGGTCGTCATGCCCAGCACGTCGGCGGTGCGGTTCTCGACGTCGATGGTCAAGACGCCGGAAAGGCCGGTCGTGTCGAGGGTGCCGGGGGAGTCGCTGCGCGGCCGGAACAGGTTCGACGTCTTCTTCCGCAGCCGCACCGGCTGATCCGGGGACAGCGCGGCCAACTGCGCGCGCAGCTGTTCGATGCGGTGGCGGTAACCGGTGGGCGTCATCAGGCCCTGCGGCTCGGTGAAGAAGTCCAGCGCCGCGTGACTGGCTTCGGAAGCAGGTCGGAGCAGGTCCGTCAGCACGCCAGGCACCTACCCGATGCTACTAATGCTTCGGCCGCGAAAGCTTCCAGTTCCTGCAGGTGTCGCGGATCAGCTGGTCCGGACGTTGCCGCTGACGTCCGGATACCGACCGGAAGCGCGGCATTGGTCACACAGCGTTATGCGTGCTTCACACGCCGCCGCGGGCCGAGTTGGTCAGGGCTGGAGTCGCTCGACGAGCCAGCCGTCGGGCTCGCCCGGGGTACCGACGCAGCGGAACCGCAGGCGATCGTGCAGCCGGTTCCGCCCGCCCTGCCAGAACTCGACGCTGCGCGGGCGCAGCCGGTAGCCACCCCAGTGCTCCGGACGCGGCACGGGGGCGCCGGAGCCGTCGCCAAATTCGATCTCCAGCCGGGCCAGCCGGTCGTCCAGCGTCGCGCGGGAGTCGACCACCTCCGACTGCGACGACGCCAGGGCCCCGAGCTGCGACAGCCGCGGCCGCGTGGCCCAGATGGCGTCGGATGCGGCCGCGTCGAGCCGTTCGGCGACGCCCTCCGCGTGCACCTGACGCTGCAGTTCGTGCCACGCGAAGACGATCGCGGCCTCGGGGTTGGCGGCAAGATCGCGGCCCTTGCGGCTGCGGTAGTTGGTCGCCCAGACGAAGCCGGAGACGTCGACGGACTTGAGCAGGACGGTCCGCACCCGCGGCCGGCCGGAGGGGTCGACGGTCGCCAGTGCCATCGCGTTGGGTTCGGGAAGCGGACGGGCGTCGGCGAACCACACCCCGAACTGCTCCCACCACGACGGCGCGAGGTCGGTGACGTCCAGGGTCTGCGCGTCGTACTCCCGCCGGAGGCCGCTGGTATCCAGCCGCGCGGCCTCGGGCGGCGACCCATCCGGGGCAGCGATTTCCACCCCGCCGTCCTGCCCCGACGACGGTCGCCGACGCCCCGCCCACCCATCCGGGCGGATGCGGGATAAGAATGACATCGGACACGTCCGGGCAGGGCGCGCCGCTTCACCCCCACGTTCGAACCACTGCGCTGCCGAGGCACCCGGCAGCAGGCGATCAGGAGAGTCATGGCCGACACGGAGACCGTCTTCAAGCCGGGCCTCGAAGGGGTCATCGCCTTCGAGACCGAGATCGCCGAGCCGGACAAGGAAGGCAACGCCCTCCGGTACCGCGGTGTCGACATCGAGGACCTCGTCAACCGGGTGTCTTTCGGCAACGTGTGGGGGCTGCTGGTCGACGGCAAATTCAAGCCGGGCCTCCCGCCCGCGGACCCGACGCCGGTGCCGGTGCACTCCGGGGACATCCGCGTCGACGTACAGAGCGCCATCGCGATGATGGCGCCGCAGTGGGGCCTCGGCCAGCTCATCGACATCACCGACGAGCAGGCCCGGGACGACCTGGCGCGCATCTCGGTGACCGCGATGTCCTTCGTCGGGCAGGCCGCCCGCGGGCTCGGATACCCGATGGTCCCGCAGAAGGAGGTCGACAAGGCCGCCACCATCGTCGAGCGGATGATGAAGCGCTGGCGCGGCGACCCCGACCCCAAGCACGTCAAGGCGGTCGACGCCTACTTCGTCAGCGCCGCCGAGCACGGCATGAACGCCTCGACGTTCACCTCCCGGGTGGTCGCCTCCACCGGCGCCGACAGCGCAGCCTGCATCTCGTCCGCGATCGGCGCCCTGTCCGGTCCACTACACGGCGGCGCCCCCTCCCGGGTGCTGAAGATGCTGGACGAGGTCGAGGACTACGACGACCCCCGCACCTACGTGAAGAAGCTGCTGGACTCCGGTCAGCGCCTCATGGGCTTCGGTCACCGCGTCTATCGCGCCGAGGACCCCCGCGCCCGTGTGCTGCGGCGCACCGCCAAGGAGCTCGGCTCCAAGCGCTTCGAGGTCGCCGAGGCGCTGGAGCAGGCTGCCTTGGCCGAGCTGAAGGAGCGCAGCCCCGACCGGGTGCTCGCCACCAACGTCGAGTTCTGGTCAGCGGTCGTGCTCGACTTCGCCGAGGTCCCGGCGCATATGTTCACCTCGATGTTCACCTGCGCCCGCACCGCCGGGTGGAGCGCGCACATCCTCGAGCAGAAGCGCACCGGGCGCCTGATCCGGCCCTCCGCCCGCTACATCGGCCCCGAGCCGCGCCACCCGGACGACGTCGAGACGGGAACGGTCCCGCCCGGCCACCAGATGTGATGGGGGCCGGCGCGGCGGCCTCCCGGGACGCTCATCTCGTCCTGCCCGCGGAGTTGTTGCCCGTCGATGGACGCTTCGGCTGCGGACCGTCGAAGGTCCGTCCCGAGGCGCTCGCCGCGTTGGCCGACTCCGGCCGCGCGTTGATGGGGACCTCGCACCGGCAGGCGCCGGTGCGGGCCCTCGTCGCCCGGCTGCGCGAGGGGCTGAGCTCGCTGTTCCGGGCGCCGGACGGCTACGAGGTCGTCATGAGCCTCGGCGGTTCGAGCGCGTTCTGGGACATGGCGGCCTTCGGGCTCGTGCGACAGCGGTCGCAGCACGCGGTGCTCGGCGAGTTCTCCTCGAAGTTCGCGGCGGTGACGAAGGGCGCTCCCTTCCTCGACGAGCCGTCGATCGTCTCCGCCGAGGTGGGGTCCGCGCCGGTGTTCGCGGCCGAGGTGGGTGTGGACGCCTACTGCCAGCCGCACAACGAGACCTCGACCGGGGTGCTGATGCCGGTGCGTCGCCCCGCCGGGGCGGACGCCGACGCGTTGGTGCTGGTCGACGCAACGAGCGGCGCCGGTGGTGTGCCCATCGACGTGGCGGAGTCCGACGTCTACTACTTCGCGCCGCAGAAGAACTTCGCGGCCGACGGCGGTCTGTGGACGGGGTTGTTCTCACCGGCCGCGCTGGAGCGCGTCGCGCAGCTCGCGGCGAGTGACCGCTGGATCCCGCCGTTCCTCGACCTGCAGACCGCCGTGGACAACACCCGGCTCGACCAGACCAACAACACCCCGGCGGTCGCGACGCTGTTCCTGTTCGCCGACCAGGTCGAGTGGATGCTCGACCGCGGCGGGCTGGACTGGTGCGTGGCCCGGACCGCGGAGTCGAGTTCGATCCTCTACACCTGGGCCGAGAAGACGCCCTACACCTCGCCGTTCGTCGCCGACCCGGAGCTGCGCTCGCCGGTGGTCGGCACGATCGACTTCGACGCGGGCGTGGATGCCGCCGCGGTCGCCAGGGTGCTCCGGGCCAACGGCGTGGTCGACGTCGAGCCGTACCGCAAGCTCGGCCGGAACCAGCTCCGAGTCGGGATGTTCCCCGCGGTGGAGCCGGCGGACGTGGAGGCGTTGACGGTGTGCATCGAGCACGTCGTGGAACGACTGGCTGGCTGAGCGTGGAACGCCTACCCGCCACCACCCCCGAGGCGTGGTGATCTTCGGGCGCTGACCTGCAGGTCTACACCCAAGATCTCCACGAAACGTGGGGGGTGGGGGGTGGGGGTGGCCGGGGCGCCCGGGCATCGCATCGGCAGGACGTGGGGTCGACTTGAGGGCGGGGCTCAAGCCGAACGGGTGATGTGCCGATAGCAGGTCTGCACTGCTCTCGACCCGTCGGAGGCCCTCGTGGCGGTCCAGCCCTTTCAGCTCCCGCTCGACTCGCTGTTCTCGGCGAGGACCGAGCCGGTGATCCCGGACGCCGCCCCCGCCCAGGCGTCACCGCGTCGCCTGGCCGGCGTGGGCCGCACGGTCATCGCGATCGCTGCCACCTCGGTGTTCTTCGGCGGTGCAGGTTCGGTCTACATGCACGCGGCGATGGGCCACACAGTCATGACGGGGGCGATGCCGGCCGGCGACGCAGCGATGGCGCCGGCTCCGGCCATGGCGGCACCCGTGCCCGCTGTCGGGATGCCGGAGGCGGCACCGGACCCTGCTCCGCCGCGTCCGCAGACCGACGGGATGTCTCTGCCGGCGGCGTCCGCCATGACCGCGCCGGCGGCGACCGCCCCGGTCCCGGCTGAGACCGCTCCGAAGGCGACCGCGAGCACGTCCTCGGCGGCGCCCTCGTTGCGCAGCACCTCCAGCGGGTCGTCGGCGAGCGTCCGGGTTGTGACGGTGGGCGAGGGCGACAGCTTCAGCACGTTGGCGGCGCGCTACGGCGTTTCGCAGGCCCGTATCGCCGCGCTGAACCCCGACGTCGACTCCACGAGCCTGCAGATCGGGCAGTCGCTGCGCGTGCGCTGGTGAACCACCGCTGGGTCGGCCGCTAGCCGGGTTTCGGCCGGGTAGGACCGCGCCATGGAATACACGCATCTCGGCCGCACCGGCCTGCGGGTCTCCCCGCTGTGCCTCGGCACCATGAACTTCGGCCCGGAGACCTCCGAGGACGACTCCTTCGCGATCATGGATCGCGCGCACGAGGCCGGCGTCAACTTCTTCGACACGGCCAACGTCTACGGCTGGAAGAAGGGCGAGGGCTGGACCGAGCAGATCGTCGGCCGGTGGTTCGCCCAGGGCGGCGGGCGCCGCGAGAAGACCGTGCTGGCGACCAAGCTCTACGGCTCGATGAGCGACTGGCCGAACGACACGTTCCTGTCGGCGCTGAACATCCGCCGGGCGTGCGACGCCAGCTTGAAGCGGCTGCAGACCGACTACATCGACCTGTACCAGATGCACCACGTCGACCGGGACACCCCGTGGGACGAGATCTGGCAGGCGATGGAGACGCTCGTCGCACAGGGCAAGATCCTCTACGTCGGGTCCAGCAACTTCGCCGGTTGGCACATCGCGAAGGCGCAGGAGCAGGCCCGGGCGCGCCGCTTCTCCGGGCTCTCCAGCGAGCAGTCGATCTACAACCTGCTCAAGCGCGACATCGAGCTCGAGGTCCTGCCGGCCGCCCGGGACTACGGTCTGGGCGTCATCCCCTGGAGCCCGCTCTACGGCGGCCTGCTCTCCGGCATCGTGCGCAAGCAGGCCGAGGGTGGCCGCCGCGCCCAGGGCCGCATCCAGAGGCTGTTGGACACCCACCGCCCCGCGATCGAGGCCTACGAGGACTTCTGCGACGAACTCGGTGCACCGCCCGCGCAGGTGGGGCTGGCGTGGGTGCGGCAGCAGCCGGGCGTGACCGGCCCCATCGTCGGGCCGCGCACGATGGAGCAGCTCGAGTCGGGCCTGGCGGCGCTCGACCTGCATCTCGACGACAAGGCGCTGACCCGGCTCGACGAGATCTTCCCCGGGCCGGGTGGCCCGGCGCCCGAGGCCTACGCCTGGTGAGCGGCGCGCTCAGGCGCTGAGCAGGTGCTCGAGCCGCGCCCGGGTGGGCGCGGGCATCTGCAGGGGCGGCTGGTCGGCCCACCGGTCCAGCCGCTCGGCCATGCCGGGCCGGGCGAACACCTCGTCCGGCAGCGCCAGGCAGGCGACCGTCTCGAGGTAGGCGCGGAAGACCTCGGCGTCGTGCATCATCGCGGCGCCGAACGCGCGCATCCGGACATCGCCCGACGGGGGCTCGCGGCCCTCCCGCAGCGCGGTGATCTCCGCGAACCGCTCGGCGTCGGTGGCGCGCTGCAGCCGGTAGTACGGCGTGAGGAGACGCTCAGTCGCCTCGTCGAACGCGAGCGCGAAGTCCTCCGACTCCGCTGGCTCCTGACGGAACGCATCGCGCAGGACGACGGCGTGCAGCGCCCCCACGCTCAGGCCCCGGCCGGCCGACGGGTTCGTGCAGGCCCACGCGTCGCCGACCGCCGCGAAGCCCGTCGCCACCGGACGGCCGTCGACGACGAACTGGCGGTACCGGTCGAGGATGCCGGCCATGATGAAGACGTCCGTGATCGGTTCACCCTGCAGCCAGTGGGCGTGGGCGGGCAGCGCGTGGACTACGCGGGTGAACACCTCGGGGTCCCGCACCTGCTTGAACAACGGGTCGCGATTGGAACCGAACAACGTGACCGACCATGTGTCGTTGTCCCCGGGCAGGGTGAGGATCGAGAACGTGCCGAGGTGCGCCAGCGCAGGTCCGATCGGCGCCGGCAGAGCCGGGCCGGTGTAGTAGCGGGTGTAGTAGGCGAAGCCGACGTCGCTGCTCTCGGAACGGGGCGTTGCCGCGCCGAGCTCAGGCAGCCAGCGAAGGGCCGGGCTGCGGCGTCCCATCGCGTCCACCACCAGGTCCGACGGGAGCATCCCGTCGTCGGTCATCACGCCGGTGATGTGTGGCGGCCTGCCCGGCGCCGGGCCCGCCCCCGCCGACGTGAATCCGGCGACCCGTGCACCGCGCCGGATGGTGATGCCGGGTGTGCGCTCGGCTTGCCGGGCGAACGCCAGCTCGACCACCGGACGTCGTCCGGTCACGAAACCGAAGCGGTCGTCGTCGGGACGGCGTTGGTGGTCGGGGATGGAGGGCGGGAACGCGGCGAGCATGTCGGCCGGGACGCAGCCTGCGGACAGCAGTTCGTCCACCAGGCCCGGCAGCTCGGTCTCGAGCACCTGACGCAGCCGCGGGAACAGGTTGTGCGGTTGCCGGAACTGCGGCACGCCCTTGCGCTGCCAGCGGTTCCAGGCGTCCGTCGACGAGGTGGGCACCCCGGAGGGGTCGGCTTCGAGGACGGTCACGTCGTGTCCGTCGCGCGCGAGCAGCATTGCCGTCGTGAGACCGACGACGGAGCCACCACAGACGACGACGGACGACATGTCAGCTCCTCACGAGTGCCGTGACGATGACACGGTCGCACACTGCCCACAAGCCGACTCGGCAGGGGCTACCGGGATTGGGGTGGTGCCAGCACCCGACGTCAGCCGGTGAGCGGCCAGCTCGCGACCCGCTCGTAGTCCGGCCGCCCGCTGCGCAGGCCGACGAACTCGTCGGCGGTCCAGGGCCCCGCCGTGAGAGCGCTGAGTCGGGCGGCCGCTGGCTGCAGGCGCACGCCGCGACGGCGACGTCGTGCCAGCGTCAGATGGGGGTGGAACTCCCGCTCCTCGAGCGGAAAGTCCGCCCGGCCTGCTGCCCGCGCGAGCTCCCCGGCGACGGGCGCGAGTTCGGCGTCGACCCCGGCCCACAGCACGTGGTCGCTAAAGGCACCGCCGCCGGACAGCTGCACCGGCAGCGGGGCCGTGGAGTGCGCCACGGCCGCCACCTCGTCCAGCAGAGCCGGCGTCGGATCGACCGGACCGAGAAAGCACAGGGTCACGTGCCAGCGGGAGGGCGCCTCCCACGCCAGGTCGGGGTACTCCGCCCGCAGCGGGCGCATCGCCTCGTCGAGCTGCTCTCGGATCGCCGGCGGCGGGACGACGGCGACGAACAGGTGCGGCCGCATCTGCTGATCGTGACCCAATTCGTGGCCCAATTGGTGGACCGGAGGGCGCTGTGCACGCCGGATCGGGGCAACCTCAGGACGTGGACGTTCCCGAGCTGGCCTCCCGCGGCGACCGAGCCGAGGCGGACCGCTGGCGCGACGGACGCCGGACCGCCCGCAGTGCCCTGGGGCGCTCGGCCGGGCGACAGCGGGTCGCGCTGGCCACCGACGGGCGGAGCGCGGACACTGGGCCGGCCCTCGTTGCGGCCGGAGCCGAACTGGTCGGCCTGCTCGCCCCCGAGCCGCTGGAGTCGTTGGCCTGGGCGGCGGCGGCCGGTGCTCCGAAGGCCTACCCCGACCTGGCGAGCCTGCTCGCCGACGAGGTCGAGGTGCTCTGCGTCGACCTCGACCTGCCCATCGGCGGGGCGCTCGCCCGGGCAGGCGTGCACGCCGGGCTGAACGTCCTGCTCAACCGCCCCGGGCCGGTCGACGCACCGGTGCTCCACGAGTTGCTCGAGGGGGCGCAGAACTTCGACGTGGTCGTCACCGCGGCGCTGGCCGTGCGGGCCTGGCCGAGCCTGCCGGCGGTGGCCGGTCTGGTCGGCACCCTCGGGGCGCTCCGGCAGGTGACCGTCGTCGGCTGGCCGATCGGTCGCGCGCAGCGGGGGGAACTCGCCGACCTGGTGCGCCAGCTGTGCGGCGACGTGCTCGCGGTGTGCGCGGCGCCCGGCTCGATGCCCGCCGCCGATCTTCGTCCCGGTGAACCGGTGACGCTCGCGCTGCTCACGGACAGCGGCGCGACGGTGCTGGCGGCGGAACGGCCGGTGGCTGACGCGAGCGGGGCTGCGGTGACGATGGTGGGTACCGACGGACGGTTGATGTTCGGCCCGGAGTTCGTGCGCCGTCAGGACGCGCGCGGCGTCGCGTCGTCCTCGATCCCGGACGACCTCGGTCCGTCACCGCTGGCGGTCGCGCTGAACGGACTCGTCGAGGGCGCGAACGGTGCGACGGGGTCCGGCGCGGGCGACGGTTCGCTCGTCGGCAGGGCGGCCACCACCGGTGACCTGCTCGCGGCCGCCCGCGTGCTGGACCTCGCGGCGTCGTCGTTCGACACCGGTGGCTGGCTCGAGACCTGACGCCGTCGGCGCAGCAGAAGTGCCACCAGACCCGCGGAGAGGGCGCACAGTGCCCCGCCGACGACCAGGCCCGATCGGGGCCCGAAGCGTTCGGAGAGCAGCCCGATCAGCGGCGCGCCGACCGGGGTCGTGCCGAGGAAGACCAGGACGTAGAACGACATGACCCGGCCCCGCATCTGCTCGCCCGCCGCGAGCTGCACGGTCGCGTTGGCCGCGGTGGTGAAGGTCAGGACGGCGGCACCGGTCGGCAGCAGCAGGAGCATGAACAGCACCTTGCTCGGCATCAGCCCGGCGACGGCTTCGGCGACCCCGAACATGATGGCCGCCGCGAGCAGCAGTCGGAACGAGACCTGCTTGCGGCGGGTGGCGAGCACCGCCCCGAACAGGGAACCGACCGCGAGCGTCGAGGTGAAGGCGCCGTAGGTCGCGGCGGTTCCGGCGAAGGTCTTGTTCGCCATCAGGGCGAGCGTGACGGGAAAGTTCAGCCCGAACGTCCCCACGATGCCGACGAGCACGATCGGGAGCAGCAGCTCGCGGCGGGACGTGATGTAGCGCAGACCTTCCCGGAACTGCCCGGGCTCACGAGCGCTGCGCCGCGCGGGGTGCAGGTCGGCGGTGCGCATCCACAGCAGCCCCGTCACCACCGCGACGTAGGACACCGCGTTGATCGCGAAGACCGGTCCGGTGTCGATCACCCCGATCAGCACGCCGGCGACCGCCGGCCCCACGATGCGGGCGGCGTTGAACGTGACGCTGTTCAGCGCGACCGCGTTGGGCAGCAGGTCGTCACCGACCATCTCGGAGACGAAGGCCTGGCGCGCCGGGACGTCGAAGGCGTTCGACGTGCCGAGCAGGCCGGCGAACACGAAGACGAGCGGCAGCGTGACGGCGCCGGTGAGCACCAGCACAGCCATCGCACCGGCGAGGACACCGGAGCAGGTCTGGGTGACGAGGAGCAGCTTGCGCTTGTCCACCCGGTCGGCGACGACACCGCCGTAGAGCCCGAACAGCAGCGTGGGCAGGAACTGCAGGGCGAGCACGCCGCCGAGGCCGAGCCCGCCACCGCCGAGCTGCAGGACGAGCCAGTCCTGTGCCGTCATCTGCATCCACGTGCCGGTCAGCGAGACGAGCTGTCCGCCCGCGAACAAGCGGTAGTTGCGGACGCGGAGCGACCGGAAGGAACCGGTGCTGCTGGGAGCGGTGCTGCTGGAACCGGTGCTGGTGGTGCCGGTGCTCACTGACTGGCCAGCCGGTCCAGCAGGCCGACGACGGCCCGCAGCTGCTCCTGCTCGTCGGCGGTCAGCTCATCGAGCCGTGCGCCGAGCCACTCGTCCCGCCGGCGACGGTCGGCGGCGAGCAGCTGCGCCCCCGTCTCGCTGAGATCGACCAGCACCTGACGGCCGTCGGTGGGCGAGCTGCGTCGCGACACCATGCCCGCGTCGGCGAGCGTCGTCAGGACCCGCGTCATCGAGGGCGGGGAGACCTTCTCGTACGCGGCGAGCTCGCCTGCGGTGAGCGCACCGTGGCGCCGCAGCGTCGCCATGACGGCGAGCTGCGTCGCCGTGAGCCCCGCCTCGCCCGACCGTTCCTGCCGCATCCGCCGTGACAGCCGCATCACCGAGATGCGCAGCGCGGAGCTGAGCTCGGTCTGCGGTGGGCTGGTCACCGCCCCACGGTAATGCTTAGCAAAGCTAACTTCAACGCCGGCGCCGCCGTCGGCTGGTGATCTTCGGAGTGTCGCCTACTTGACGCCGAGCGCCTGCTCCACCGGGTCGATGGCGAAGTAGATGACGAACAGCAACGAGACGACCCAGAGCAGGATGCCCGGCTCGCGCCACTTGCCCTTGGCCGCCTTGATGGCGACGAAGGCGATGAACCCGGCGCCGATGCCGTTGGTGATCGAGTAGGTGAACGGCATGAGCACGATGGTGAGAAAGGCGGGGATCGCGAGGTCGTAGTCGTTCCACGGGATGTCGCGCACCTGCGTCATCAGCAGGAAGCCGACGATCACCAGCACCGGCGAGGCGGCCTCGTAGGGCACCACCGTGACGAGCGGCGTAAATGGAATGGCGAGTAGGAACAGCGCCCCGGTCACCAGCGACGCCACACCCGTCCGCGCACCCTCGCCGACGCCGGACGCCGACTCGATGTAGGTCGTGTTCGAGGACGACGACGCCGCTCCGCCGGCCACGGCGGCCAGCGAGTCGACGAGCAGCACCCGGTTGACGCCCGGCAGCCGCCCGTCGGAGTCCAGCAGCCCGCCTTCGGCGCCGACGCCGACCACGGTGCCCATGGTGTCGAAGAAGTCGGCCAGCATCAGCGTGAAGACGGCCAGCAGCGCCGAGATGACGCCGATGCTGAACGCGTCGCGGAGCGAGAAGTTGCCGAGCAGCGAGAAGTCCGGGCTTCCGATGATCTTGTCGGGGACGGCGGGGACGTTGAGAGCCCAGCCTGTGGAGTTGGCCGCGCCGGCCGCCGCGGGGACGTCGACGAACAGCTGCAGCACGATGGCGAAGGCGGTCCCGCCGATCAGCGTCAGCAGGATCGCCCCGGGCACCCGGCGGGCGACGAGCACGACACCGAGCAGGAGGCCGAGCGCGAACACGATCGTCGGCCACCCCATGAGCCGGTTCCCGATGCCGAGGCCGACCGGCGTCCCGCTCTCGCTGCGTCGCACGAAGCCGGAGTCGACGAATCCGATGAAGGCGATGAACAGGCCGATCCCGACGCTGATCGACTGCTTGAGCGCCAGCGGGATGGCGTCGAGGATGAGCTCGCGCAGCCCGGTGAGCACCAGCAGGGTGATGGCCAGGCCCTCGAGCACGACGATGCCCATCGCCCCGGCCCAGGTCATCTGGGGCGCGAGCTGGAACGCCACGACGCCGTTGATGCCGAGGCCGGCGGCGAGCGCGAACGGGTAGCGGCCGTAGACGCCCATGAGCACCGTCATCACCGCGGCGACCAGGGCGGTCACGGTGGCGATCGCCGGGCCGGAGAGCTTGGCGCCGGTGCTGTCGGCCGAGCTCGAGAGGATCAGCGGGTTGAGCACGACGATGTAGGCCATCGTGAAGAAGGTGGCGATGCCGCCGCGGAGCTCACGCCGGCCCGTGGACCCGCGTTCGGTGATGGAGAAGTACCGGTCGAAACGGGCGCCGAAGGAGTTACCGGTCGGGATCTGCTTCGTCGTCCCGGGCGTCGTGCCGGGGGTTTCGGCGGGGTACGTCTCGGGGCTGTTCGTCGCGCGGACGGCGGACATGCGCAAGGCTCCAGGAACTGATGGGGGTGGCGGAGAGGTCAGCTGGCGGAGACGCGGCGCGGCGCTGAACCGGCGTCGGAGCAGCAGGTGGGGCAGCAGATGCTGAGCAGGGGCAGTGCTAGCGTCCAGTCCACCACGAGCTGTGCCGGGTCGTCCTGGCGGAAGGTGTCCCGTAACGAGATGTCGCGCACTCCAGGGATCCGCCGGACCCCTCCTGAGCCGCTGCCGAACGATGGGGTCCGCACCGTCGTCGTCGGCACGATCCTCTGGTCGGTGGCGCTGGTCGTGCTGCTGCCGTTCTGGGGTCGGCTCGAGGACGCGGGACGCCTCTGGTGGATTCCCACCTGCGCCGTGGCCGTCGGCCTGGGGCTGCTGGGTCTGCTCTACTGCACCCGCCGGGCAGCGGCGATGCGTCGGGCCGGGGCGAACCCCGGTTCCGGCGACTGAGCTCAGAGCAGGTAGCGCGTCGGGTCGAAGCTCTCCAGCGGGATGATGCGCACGCGGGGGAGGACGGTCCGGAAGCAGCGGACGTCGTCCTCGAGGTCGTACATCGTGAGGCCCGAGGCGGTCAGCTCGCTGAACCGGGAGTTCACGAACTCGCGGAACCCCAGCAGACCGACCTTGCGCTCCCCGTCGAGCAGCGCCTCGATCTGCGGCAGGAAGTCGCCGTCGTGGCTCGCGAGCAGGACGTCACCCTGCCGGTCCTTGATCGCGTCCAGCGTGCGCTGGATGCCGACGTCGACGGCCTTCTCGCCCGGGGCGCCGGCCAGCGGGATCGGCTTGAAGTCCAGGGCGAGCAGTGCCTGCACGAACGGCATGGGCAGCTGGCCGTTGGAGGCGTTGAGGAAGAACAGGCCGCGTACGGGCTGGTCCCACACGCCGGCGGCGAACTCGCGCACGCGGTCCCAGCGGGGCCGTTCCTCCGGTCCAGGCCGACGGCCGAGCACGGAGAGCCCGAGGGTGGCGTCGATGTTCTCGCCGTCGACGAGCAGGTACGTGCCGGGGTGATCCGGCCGGGCCGAGTTCTCCGATGTTCCAGGGGTGGGCTCCACGCCTGGACTCTAGAGCCGCACCGGCTCGACAGGTCAGGAGCCGGTCACGTCAGGAGTGACCGTAGGGCTCGCCGCCCTCGTCGCCGCCGCGGACGGTGTCGGGGACCGAGCCCGCCTCCTGAGCCGGGACCGATTCGAGCTGGTCGTCGTCCAGCACGATCGGCTGCGGATGTGCCGAGGGGAGCACGAGCGCCTCGGAGTGGGCACCGCAGCCGTGGTCGAGCGACACGATCTGGCCGTCGTCGGGGGCGTACTCGTTGCAGCAGGCACCGAACAACCGGCCCATCGCACCGACGAGCCGGACGTGGAAGCCGCAGCTCTCGCACCGCGCCGGAGCCGCCTTCGCGATCTTGGCGGTCGGGCCGGGGTCGCCCTCGATCCAGCGGGTGGCGGTCTCCTCGCGCCCGTAGAGGGAGAGGACACGCGAGCGGCCCAGGCCGAGTTCCAGGAAGAGTTCGTCGTCGCTGAGCAGGTCGACGTCGCCGTTACGCAGCGCGAGCCGCTCGTCGTCGGCCGCCCTCGGGAGCAGGTCGCCGACGCCGAGGTATACGCGCTGCAGTCGCGCCGAACACGGCCCCCACTCCCGCCCGATAACCGCCTGGTCGCCGGGGAGCAGCACGACCACTACGA
>JAVEDQ010000413.1 GCA_030840885.1 Frankiaceae bacterium | reverse complement strand
GCGGACGCCCTGTCCATCGACGTCGCGGCCAACGGCATCGTGGGTCGGGGTGTGCTGCTGGACATCCCCCGCGTCCGGGCCAGCTCCTGGTTGGAACCCGGCGACCACGTCACGGTCGAGGACCTGCTGCACGCGGAGGTCGAGCAGGGTGTCCGGGTGGGAGCGGGGGACATTCTGGTCGTCAGAGTCGGCCATCGCGCCCGCCGGGACCGGTTGGGTCCATGGGACGTGGCGAGCAGCCGGGCCGGGCTGCACCCGAACGTTGTGCGGTTCCTGGCCGACCGGGAGGTGGCGGTGCTCGGCAGCGACGGCAACAACGACACCGCACCGAGCGCCGTCGCCGGAGTCCCGTTCCCCTTCCACGTGCTCGCCATCAACGCGATGGGCCTCCACCTGCTGGACTACCTCCAACTCGAGGATCTGGCGACGGCCTGCGCGGAACTGCGCCGCTGGTCGTTCCTCTGCCTCATCGCGCCGCTCCGGCTCTCCAATGCGACCGGATCACCGGTCAATCCCGTGGCGGTGCTCTGATCCCGTCGCGTTGCTCTGATCCCGTCGCGTTGCTCTGAACGCGCCGCCGCCTTTCGTCCCTATCGGGTGATGCACCGGGTACCGGCGCGCCGCAGCCTGTGGTCGGCAACTGACGTGCTGCGGCCATCACGCGTAGCCGGTTGCCGTGCGAGGGAGGCACAGTGCTCGAGGGCAACGACTTCGACGTCATCATCATCGGTTCCGGCGCGGGTGGGGGCACGCTGGCGCACCGCCTCGCTCCCTCCGGCAAGCGGGTCCTGATCCTCGAACGCGGCGGCTATCTGCCGCGGGAACGGGACAACTGGGAGTCCTCCGCGGTCTTCGTCGCCGGCAAGTACCGGGCGCCCGAGTTCTGGCTGGACAAGGACGGCAACGAGTTCCCGCCCGAGGTCAACTACTACGTCGGCGGCAACACGAAGTTCTACGGCGCTGCGCTGTTCCGGCTCCGGCCGGAGGACTTCGGGGTGATCCAGCACCACGGCGGGATCTCACCGGCCTGGCCGATCAGCTATCAGGACCTCGAGCCCTACTACACCGAGGCCGAGCACCTGTATCGGGTGCACGGCAAACACGGTGAGGACCCGACCGAAGGCGAGGCCAGCGCCGACTACAAGTACCCCGTCGTGCAGCACGAGCCGCGCATCCAGCAGTTGAACGACGACCTCGAGAAGCTGGACCTGCATCCCTTCCACCTGCCGATCGGCGTCGACCTCGAACAAGACGCAGCCGGCCGGCCGACCCGGCACAGCGCCTGCATCCGGTGCGATCGGGTGGACGGGTTCCCCTGCCTGCTCGGGGCGAAGTCGGACGCGCAGGTCATCTGCGTCGATCCGGCGCTCGAGTACCCCAACGTCACGCTCGTGACCGGCGCGAACGTCCAGCGCTTGGAGACCGACGCGTCGGGCCGGACCGTGAACGCGGTGGTGGCCGAACTGTCGGACGGGTCGACGGTCACCTACCGAGGGAGCCTGGTGGCGGTCGCGGCCGGCGCCGTCAACTCGGCCGCGCTGCTGCTGCGATCGGCCAACGACCGGCACCCGAACGGCTTGGCCAACGGCTCGGACGTCGTCGGCCGGCACTACATGCGGCACAACAACCTGGCGCTCATGGCCGTGTCCCACGAGCCCAACCCCACCTCGTTCCAGAAGACGCTGGCGCTGAACGACTGGTACCACGGCGCCGACGACTGGGACTACCCGCTCGGCGGCATCCAGATGCTCGGCAAGTCGGATGCCGAGCAGGTCAGGAGCGGGGCTCCCCGGTGGGCGGCCAAGGCGGCGCCGGAGATGCCCTTCGAGGTCATCGCGCATCACGCCGTCGACTTCTGGTTGTGCGGCGAGGACCTCCCGCTTCCCGAGAGCCGAGCGACCCTGGGCAAGGACGGGCAGATCCAGCTGACACTGAACGAGAAGAACAACGTCGAGGGAGTGAAGCGGCTCAAGCGCAAGCTCGAGGGCATGCTCGGCCACCTCGGCATGAAGCCGCACCTGCTCGACCACAGCCTGTACCTGCACAAGACGATGCCGATCGGCGCGACGGCCCACCAGGCCGGGACGATCCGGTTCGGCCACGACCCGGACACGTCGGCCCTCGACGCGACCTGCAAGGCTCACGAGCTCGACAACCTCTACGTCGTGGACACGAGCTTCTTCCCGAGCATCGGTGCGGTGAACCCGTCGCTGACGGCGATCGCCAACGCGATGCGGGTGGGCGACCACCTCCTCGAGCGGTTGGGTGCGGCCGTGCCCACTCCCCGTCAGCAGGAGCACGACGGAGCAGGTGTCCTGCGGCCGTGACGCGGCTGTCTGAACCAAGCCGTTCCCGCACCGGGCGCGGTCCGCGGACATGCGAGGAGTTCGAATGACCCAGCAACAGGCGACCAGCGCGACGGCGACATCGGCGACAACGACGGCACCGAAGACGCCGAAGCCCCGTGCACCGGAGCTCACCGTCATCCCCGAACGGAGCGCGGCCGCCCCGTCGCCGTTCCCGCCGATCGCGGACTACGCCTTCCTGTCCAACTGCCACACCGGGGCGCTCGTGGCACCCGACGGCGCCATCGGCTGGATGTGCATTCCCAGCTTCGACTCGGCCAGCGTCTTCGGCACCCTCCTGGACCGCGAGTCGGGGTACTTCAGGCTGGCGCCCTTCGCCATCAACCACCCGTCCGGCCGGTCCTACGAGCCGGGCACCAATGTCCTGGTGACCACGTGGAAGACGCCGACCGGCTGGGCCGTGACGCGCGAGGCCCTGACCATGGGTCCGCGGATCCGGGACGACACGGTCACCCCGCACAGCCGACCGCCGGCGGACGACGACGCGGACCACATGTTCGTGACCACCGTCGAGTGCATCGAAGGCCGGGTGGATCTGCAGCTGGTGTGCGAGCCGGGGTTCGACTACGGCCGCACGTCCGCCGAGTGGAACCTGCTGGAGGACCGGCACGTCGCCGACGCCACCGGCGCGGGCACCACCTTCCGGCTGAGCACCGACATGGCGCTGGGGGTCGAGGGCGACCGGGTCCGTGCCCGGCGCACCCTGGCGCAGGGGGAGAAGGTCTTCTGCTCGTTGTCCTGGGCGGAGGACCTGGGGAGCCCGCAGGACGTCGAGGAGGCGACCGGTCGCCTCGACGCGACGTCGCGCTTCTGGCGGGCCTGGCTGGATGGCGCGCGGCTGGCGGACCACCGGTGGCGGGACCCGATCCAGCGGTCCGCGCTGGCGGTGAAGGGCCTGACCTACATGCCCACCGGCGCTACGGTGGCGGCGCTCACCACCTCGCTGCCAGAGGCCCCGGGCGGGGAACGCAACTGGGACTACCGCTACACGTGGATGCGCGACTCGACCTTCACACTCCAGGCGTTGCACTACCTCAACCTGGACTGGGAGGCGGACGAGTTCATGCAGTTCGTGGCCGACCTGGAGCCGAACGCGGACGGGTCGCTGCAGATCATGTACGGGATCGACGGCCGGCGGGACCTGACCGAATCGACCCGCGACGAGCTCAGTGGTTACGACGGAGCGTGGCCGGTGCGCATCGGCAACGGTGCGTTCGACCAGCGCCAGAACGACGTGTTCGGCGCCGTGCTCGATTCGATCCTCCTGCACACGCACCGGAGCCAGCGACTTCCGCGACGGCTGTGGCCGATCGTCCAGGCGCAGGCCGAGTGCGCCACCAAGGTCTGGCGCGAGCCCGACCAGGGCATCTGGGAAGCACGGGGCAAGCCGCAGCACTACGTGTCCTCGAAGTTGCTCTGCTGGGTCGCCATGGACCGGGCCGCGAAGCTGGCGCACACCCGCGGCGACAGGGCTCTCGAGAAGACCTGGGGCGCCACCGCCCAAGAGATCAAGGCTGACATTCTCGCCCACGGGGTCGACGCGCGCGGGGTGCTGCGCCAGCACTACGACACGGACGCGCTGGATGCCTCGACCCTGCTCGCCGCGATGTTCGGGTTCCTGCCACCCGACGATCCGCAGCTGCATGCCAGCGTGCTGGCGATCGCCGACGAGCTGTCCGAGAACGGATTCGTCCTGCGGTACAAGACCGACGAGACCGACGACGGGCTCTCCGGGAAGGAGGGCACGTTCCTGATCTGCTCGTTCTGGCTCGTGTCGGCACTGTCCATCGTGGGTGAGGCACAGCGCGCCCACGACCTGATGGAGCGGCTGTTGCGCATCGCGTCGCCGCTGGGTCTCTACGCCGAGGAGTTCGACGTCGGGACCGGCCGCCACCTGGGCAACTTCCCCCAGGCCTTCTCGCACCTCGCCCTGATCGAGGCGGCCGGCCGCATCATCATCGCGGAGCGGCTGGCCGAGTTCAGCTGACGATTCAGCTAGAGAAAGCGGTGCCCCGAGGTCGACCGGGGTCGGCCTCGGGGCACCGCTCATTCACCGGGTCATTCAACCTGCCTGGATCAGGCTTTCCCCGGCGTGGACGAGGTGGCCGTTCTTGACGGACCTGCCGGCCAGCGCGAGTGCTACTTCCGGGTCGCCGTGCTGCAGCCACCCGGCGACACAGGAACCGTCGAGTTCGCGTCGGGGACGGGTGAACCACAGCGCCCTCGACAGGGGGTCCATCCGGGCGGGAGCGAGGGCGCCGAGTACCTCGGTCAGGTGCGGCAGGCGACGACCGTGCGGAAACTGCCACACCGGGAAGAGATAAGCAGCCTGCTCAGCGCCGAGGGCCAGCAGACGCGAACGGGACACGTCCAGGAGGACGTCCGCAGTGCTGCAGCGCAGGACGCTGGAGACCCCGGACGGTGAGTAGCAGCGCCCGGCCATGGTCACGTAGCGCTGGACGCCCGGCTCGGCGGCATCGGTATCGGGCAGAAAGCGCCCATGAGTCTTCATCCTGGCGGAGTCCCTTCGTCAGGGTCGGAGAACGATCGCGACCCGATCGCGGCGCGAGTTGCGTCGGTTGCCACGAGCAGAGTGGCAGCCGAGCAGCGGGCCGTGCATCACCCAAGTCGGACGAAGTGCTCCGTCAGTCGGTCCACAGACCGAGGATCTGGGCTTGCTCAACGGCCTCGCTGCGCGAGCTGACGCCGAGCTTGCGGTACACGGAGATGGCCTGTGTCTTGACGGTGTTCCGGGACAGATGCAGCGCGTCGCCGATCTCCTGGAAGGCGAGATGGGTCCGCAGCAGCTGCAGGACCTTGAGCTCGGCGGTGGTGACCGACGATCGACCGAGATGAGTACTGACCGCCGTCGTCCGCAGCATCTGCCAGACGTCGTCCAGACTGCGACGTAGCCCGGGCGCCTTGAAGCTGCCCGCAGCCTGCTCGGCTTCGCTGAGCAGAAGCCGCGCGGGACCCGGTTCCCCGAGCAGGAGGTGGGTCCGGGCGAGCACCGTCCGCGTCTGGATGCCCTGCCAGGCCAGCACGGGGGCGACCCCGGCGAGCATCGCCTTGGCGCGGGCGGCGTAGTGCTGCGACTCCTGGGCCCGACGTTGTTGGGCGAGGGTGAGAGCCGAGGCGGCGTAGACGGGCATCAGCGTTGCCACGTCGCCGAGGCCGTAGTCCGCGACCAGGCCGGCGGCCCGGGCGGCGAAGTGACCCGCACGGACCCAGTCGCCGTCGCGGTAGGCGAGAAGGGCGAGCTGCGCGCAGCAGGCGGCCTCGGTGGTCGGCAGGGTCAGCAGGGCCGCGAGTTGCTGCCCCTCCAACAGAAGCTCGACGCTGGCGCCGGGGTTACCGCTGAGGTCCTGGGCGACGCCCGCGAGGTAGGCCGCGAAGGCGCGACTGGGGTCGCCCGGGGAGACCAGGTCGGCGGCGCGTTCGGCGTCGATGCCCATCTGGAGCGGGCCATCGGCGGCCAGCATCGCGCGCAGCAGGGTCGCCGAGGCGGCGACGGGTGAGGAATCAGTCGGGAGGTTCCGGTCGTCACGCTGCGAACCGCGTTCGGCGGCGGCCAGCCAGAGTTCGACGGTGCGGCCCGCGACCAGCGCGCACCAGGCGGCGGCCAGCGCGAGCAGGGGATCGGCGAGGAGTTGCTGGACGGTGAAGCCAGCCAGCCAGTTCTCCACGTCGCTGCGCTCGCCCACGGTCAGCCGACCCGGCAGTCCGATCCAGATCAGCTCGGCCGACCGGTGGAGGTCGCCGGCCGCCAACGCATGCCGGATCGCCTCGTCGAGGTCGCCCTGCTGTTCGTGCCAATCCGCCGCTCGGCGATGCAGTACCGGCACCAGCTCCGGCTCGCGCTCGTGCAGCTCGGCGGACAGTGCCTGGATGACGAGGGGGTGCCGGCGGTAGGCGGGTTGATCCGCATCGACCGGGGCGAGGAGGACATGATCGTGGCTGATCCGCTCGTGCATCGACCCACTGGAGTGCTGCAGGTCCACGGCGTCGCTCAGCGCCGCGGTGAGGGTCGGGAGGATGGAGGTTCGGGTCAGGAACCGATGGACGTCCGCCGGGAGGGGATCGAGCACCTCGTCGTGTACGTAGCCGGCGAGGAGATCGACACCGCCCGGGCGCGCAGCCCGCGCCGTGTCGGATTCCCCTTCGGCGGCGGCGGCGGTCCGTCCGGCGAGGAACAGAGCGGCCGGCCAACCGTCGGCGCGTCCGACCGCGGCCGCCCGGTCCTCGGCCGTGAGGTGGGGGTCCACTTCGTCGAGCAGCGCTTGCCCTTCTGCCGGATCCAGCGCGAGATCCGCCGCATCCAGGTGAAGAAGATCGCGATGGGCGTTCAACCCGCCCAGTGCCATCCCTGGCTGCGCTCGACCGGACAGGACGAGGTGCGATCCGTGCGGGATGTGGGCGACCACGCCGGCGATGACCT
>JAVEDQ010000606.1 GCA_030840885.1 Frankiaceae bacterium | reverse complement strand
CCAGACCCGCAGCGCACGCGGCCCGGGTTTCAGGCTGAGCGCGAGCCGCGGCGGAACCCTAGGCACGCCCCATCGTCCGGATGGGTCCCGGCCACCGTAGACCTGGCGGGGTGTCGCGCCGGTTCCGGCGTCGTAACGCCGGAGGAAACCCGTCACGGGGCGTGCCGAGTCCCATCGCGTACGCGTCTGGCGTGGCTATAGCGACGGGAGCGCCGGACGCGATGTGGCCGGTTGGGGACGCGCGGCTCTGCGACGGTCGCAGCGTGACATCCTCGACGGGATGCCTGCCGCGCCGCCGCCCTTCGCGCTCGTCACCGGGGACGAGGACCTCCTCGTCTCCCGTGCCATCGCCGACCTGGTCGCCGCCGCGAAGGCGATCGACGCCGAGGCGGCCGCGGAGGAGTACGCCGGAGCGGAGGTCACGCCCGCGGTGGTCATGGACCTGCGCAACCCGCCCCTGTTCGGCGGGGTCCGCGTCGTCACCCTGCGCGGCCTGAACGAGCTCACCGACGAGGTCCTCGACGCGGTTCTCTCGGTGGTCGAGAACACCATCGACGAGGTCGTGCTCGTCGGGGTGGCCGGTGCCGGGCGGGAGCGCAAGCAGGTCGCCGCGATGCGCAAGCTGGCGGGCAAGAACGTCATCAGCGCAGCGAAGATCACCCGGCCGAAGGAACGCCGCCAGTTCGTCGCCGACGAGGCCAAGCGCGTCGGTATCCGCCTCACCGACGCCGCCATCTGGGCCCTGCTCGACGCCGTCGGCGCGGATCTGCGCTCGCTCGCCGGCGCGGTCGGGCAGCTGCGGGAGGTCGCGGCGTCGGGCCGCAATCCGCGCGCGCCGCTCGACGAGGACGCCGTCGCCGTGTTGTTCCGTGGCAAGGCCGAGACGCGCGGGTTCGCGGTGGCCGACGCCGTCGTCGCCGGAGACACCGCCGCGGCACTCTCGCTGCTGCGGTCGGCGCTCGAGACCGGGTTGGACCCCGTCCCGATCGTCAGCGTCATCGCCAGCAGCCTGCGCGATCTCGCGCGCGTGACGGGCGAGACCTCGGGCGGGCGGAGCATCCCGCGGGCCGAGCTCGCGAAGCGGCTGGGGATGCCGGACTGGAAGCTCGACAAGATCTCGAGTTCGGCGCGGCAGTGGAGCGACGGGGCATTGAGCGCCGCCCTGCAGGCCGCGGCCCGGGCCGACGCCGGGGTGAAGGGCGCAGCCGCCGACCCGATCTACGTCACCGAACGACTGGTCCTGGAAGCGACGTCGGCCCGCAACGGGCGGGCGGCGCTGGCCTCGGGTGGCGTCCGGCGATGACCGCACCGTCGGCGCCGCCGGCAGCTGCCCAGCCACCCAGCGTTTACGAACGGCTGCTGCGGCTGCGGCACCTGCGCCTACGCCCGTGGCAGCGGGAAGCGCTGACCTGGGGCGTACTCGTGCTCGCCACGCTGCTGGCGATGACCGGTCTGGTCAGCCCCTGGGTGATCCTGCTGCTGCCGCTCCTGGTGTCGGCGGCGGTCAAGCTGCACGACCTGGCGACGCCGCGCCTGGAGGCGGCTGCCCACGCACTCACACCTCTCGAGCTTCCGGGAACGACAGAGCCCCCGGTCGGCTGACCGGGGGCTCGACGTGCGCTGGCTCGCTCAGAGCGAGGCGACCTGCTTGGCGAGGGCCGACTTCTTGTTGGCCGCCTGGTTCGGGTGGATGACGCCCTTGCTGGCGGCCTTGTCGAGCTGACGGGCTGCGACGGCGACCTTGACGGCCGCGGCCTCCCGGTCGCCGGACAGAACGGCGCTACGGGCCGAGCGGATGGCCGTCTTCAGCGAGGACTTGACCGACTTGTTGCGCAGGCGGCGCTTCTCGTTGGTCTGGATGCGCTTGATCTGCGACTTGATGTTGGCCACGCGAGCTGAACTCCGGTCGGAACGGGGGCGGGTACGTCGCGGGATGAGCGCGACGAGGGCGTCCACCTGGGACACCCATACTGCTCCGCCACGGTACATGAGGTGCCCCTTTGCGGTCGCGCCCGTCGGCGTCCCGACACTGTCACCGCCGGTTTGCGCGATGCCACGTGACACCCGCCACCTCGACGGCCTACGTTTCTCGCGTCCGGCCGCGGCGACGCGGCGTCCACGGCGGCCGCGGGCAGTGCTCCCCGGCGTCACAGGAAGGCTCCTCGATGAGTTCACGCACCCCCTCGCCAGTGACCGGCACCCCGACCGCGGGCCCGACGGCCCCGGCCGTCTCCACCGACGAGACCGCCACCGACGAGCGCTACCTGCTCGAGGAGGACCTCGTCGACGAGATCTCGATCGACGGGATGTGCGGCGTCTACTAGGCCCGCACGCCAGCTGGTCCGCCACCCTCGTCCGCCTGATCCTGGAGAAGGAGCCCCGTGCTCGACCTCGACGCACCCTGGCAGCTGCACCCGTCGGTTGCCGTCCGCCCCGAAGAGTTCGGTGCCCTGCTCTACGACTTCCGGACCCGACGGCTGAGCTTCCTCACCAGCCGCACGCTCCTGGCCGCCGTCCGCGGGTTGGACGGCGTCCGGAGCGTGCGGCAGGTCTGCGACGAGCTGGTTCCCGAACCGGAACGCCGCGCCGTCGAGCGCGGGCTCGCCTCCCTGGTCGAGAGCGGCATGCTCACGCCGGTTGCGGCGGAGGTGGCGGTATGACTCTCCTCGACGAGGGCCCGGCCACCCCGCGGCAGATGGCACCGGTCCCTGCCAAGCCCCTGACCCCGCCCCGCGCGTCGCGCCGGCTGCTCGACCGCTTCGAACTCGGCTTGCAGTCCCCGATCTGCCTGACCTGGGAACTGACCTACGCCTGCAACCTCGCCTGCGTGCACTGCTTGTCGTCGTCCGGCCGCCGCGACCCGCGTGAGCTGACAACGGACGAGGCCAAGCGGGTCGTCGACGAGCTCGCGGCGATGCAGGTCTTCTACGTCAACATCGGCGGCGGCGAGCC
>JAVEDQ010000385.1 GCA_030840885.1 Frankiaceae bacterium | reverse complement strand
GTGATGTGGGCCCGCACGGCGCCCGGCTGCTCGTCGGGGAGCACCTCGACGTCGTGCGGCCGGACCAGGTGCCCGTCCAGGCGGGTCGCCGGGCCGAGGAAGCTCATGACGAAGTCGTTGGCGGGCTTGTCGTAGAGCTCGTCCGGACTGCCCTCCTGCTCCACCTTGCCGTTGGCCATGACGAAGATGCGGTCGGCGACGTCCATCGCCTCTTCTTGGTCGTGCGTGACGAACACGGTCGTCACGTGCACCTCGTCGTGCAGCCGGCGCAGCCAGGTGCGCAGTTCCTTGCGGACCTGGGCGTCGAGGGCGCCGAACGGCTCGTCGAGCAGCAGGACCCGCGGCTCGACCGCCAGCGCGCGGGCCAGGGCCATCCGCTGGCGCTGCCCGCCGGAGAGCTGGGCCGGGTAGCGGTCGGCGAAGTTCTCGAGGTGCACGAGCTCGAGCAGCTCACGGACGCGCTTCTTCACCTCCGCCTTCGGACGCTTGCGGATCTCGAGGCCGAAGGCGACGTTGCGGGCGACGGTCAGGTGCTTGAACGCGGCGTAGTGCTGGAACACGAAGCCGACGTTGCGCCCCTGCGGCGGGGTCGTCGTCAGGTCCTCGCCGCTGATCTCGACGGTGCCGGAGTCCGGCTGCTCGAGGCCGGCGATGACCCGCAGCAGCGTCGATTTACCGCCACCGCTCGGACCGAGCAGCGCGGTGAGCGAGCCGCTCGGGATGTCGACCGTGACGTCGTTGAGGGCGTAGAAGTCACCGAACTGCTTGGTGACGTTGGAGACGCGGATCGTCATCGGGTCTCATCCTTCGGGCGGAGGAACCTGGCGATCACCAGGGTCAGGACGGCGAGCAGGGCGAGCACGAACGAGGCCGCATAGGCCGCGACCTGCTCGTAGTTCTCATAGCTGTCCTGCACGAACAGCGTGAGGGTCTGGGTCTTGCCCTGCAACCGCCCGGAGACGACGGCGAGGGCGCCGTACTCCCCCAGCGCGCGGGCGAGCGCGAGTACGACGCCATAGGCGAGCGCGCCGCGGATGGAGGGCAGCGTGACCCGCAGGAAGGTCTGCACGGGCCCGGCACCGAGCGTCCAGGCCGCCTGCTCCTGTTCGACGCCGACCTCCTCGAGGACCGGGGCGACAGCGCGGACGACCAACGGCAGGGACACGAAGATGGTGGCGAGCACCATGCCCGGGACGCTGAAGATGATCTGGATGCCGACCTCGTCGCCGAGGAAGCGGCCGACGGGCTCGAAGCTGCCGTAGACCAGGATCAGCGCGAGCCCGACGACCACCGGGCTGACGGCGAGCGGCAGGTCGATGAAGGCGTTGAGCAGGCGGCGACCGGGGAAGCGGTGGCGCACGAGCAACAGCGCCGCCCCCACCCCGAAGATGGTGTTGGCCACGACGGCCACCACCGCGACCTCGACGGTCAGGCGGAACGCGTGCAGGGCGTCTTCGGTCCCGAGCGCGTCGAACACCTCGCCGAGGCCGCTAGAAAACGTCCGGTAGATGATGAGCCCCACCGGCAGGATCAGGATCAGCGCGAGGTAGGCCAGGGCGACGAACCGGAGGGCGTACCGGGAGCCCCGGCCACCCGAGGTGACGTTGCGGGAGCCGCGGCTGCCGCCTCCGGTGCCGCCAGTCCTGCCGGCGAGCTGAGGCTTGACCGTGGAGACGGCGGGAGCGACCGCGGTGGTGTCAGCCACGGCGGGCCGCCCACCGCTGCAGCAGGTCCAGACCGAGAAGTACCACCAGGGCGACCACCAGCAGGACCGTCGAGACGGCGGCGGCGGCGGTCACGTTGTCGCTCTCGATCTGGTTGAAGATGTGCACCGAGGCGACCTGCGTCTTCCCGGGGAGGTTGCCCGAGATGAGCACCGTCGAGCCGAATTCGCTCATCGCGCGGACAAAGGCGAGCGCCGTGCCGGACAGGATCGCGGGCAGCAGGTTCGGCAGGATGATCCGCCGGAAGATGGTGAAGCGCCCGGCACCGAGCGAGGCCGCGCCCTCCTCCATCTCACGGTCGAGTTCGAGCAGTACGGGCTGCACCGTGCGCACCACGAAGGGCAGCGTCACGAACAGCAGCGCGGCGACGACGCCGGCCCGCTTGTAGGCGATGTCGATCCCGAGCGGGCTGTTCTGGCCGTAGAGCACGAGCAGGGTCAGCCCGGCGACGATGGTCGGCAGCGCGAACGGCAGGTCGATCAGGACGTCGAGGAACTGCTTGCCCGGGAACCGGTCACGGATCAGGACCCAGGCGATG
This sequence comes from Frankiaceae bacterium, assembly GCA_030840885.1. Lineage (GTDB taxonomy): Bacteria > Actinomycetota > Actinomycetes > Frankiales > Frankiaceae > JAVEDQ01. Next base: position 3,115 of record JAVEDQ010000385.1, on the reverse strand, counting down.
AGCGTGCCCAGCAGCATGTTGATCACGGCGACGATCACGCTGGCCACGATGGTGAGCTTGAGGGCGGAGCTCGCGTCCGGTGTGCTGACCGCGGCCCAGAACGTGCTCCAACCGCCCCGCGTCCCCCGCCACACCACGGCGGAGAGTGGGATCAGGACGATCAGGCTCAGGTAGAGCGTGGTGACCCCGGTGCCCAGCCCCAGCCGCAGGCCGGAGCCCGGCGCCCGCCGCCGCGTGGAGCGGCTGACGCCGGGGGTCGCGCTCGGTGCCAGTTGCGTCATTTCTTGGTCGGCACGCCCTTCTTCTGCTCGACGGTAACGAGCGCGCCGTTCTCCGGGTCGAAGAACTCCTTGGTCACCGAGGTCCAGCCACCGACCTGATCGATGGTGAACAGCCCTGCCGGGGTCGGGAACTGGCCGGCCGGCACCGCGGTCTTGGACACGGGGCGGTAGCCGTTGTCGGCGAAGATCTTCTGTGCCTGGTCGGTCTGCAGGAAGTCGACGAACGCCTTGGCCTCGGCCGGGTGCGCCGAGTTGGAGGTCACGGCGACCGGGTTCTCGATCAGGATCGTCTTGTCCGGGATCGTGTAGTCGAGCGCCTGCCCGTTCTTCTGGGCGAAGATCGCGTCGTTCTCGTAGGAGATCAGCGCGTCACCCTTGCCGTTGGTGAAGGTCTGCAGCGAGTTGCGGGCGCTGTCGTCCTGGACCGGGACGTTGTCGAACAGGGTGTTGAGGTAGGAGATGCCGGCTTCCTTGTTCTTGCCGAGGTCGGACGTCGCACCGTAGGCGGCCATGACGTTCCACCGGGCGCCGCCGGATGTGAACGGGTTCGGCGTGATCACCTGGGTGCCAGGCCTGAGCAGGTCCGGCCAGTCCTTGATGCCCTTGGGGTTGCCCTTGCGGGTGGCGATGGCGACGACGGAGTCGGTGACCATCCCCTTGGTGGGGGTCTTGTTCCAGTCCGCGTTGACGAGGTTCGCCTTCACCAGGCGGGTGATGTCGGGCTCGAGCGAGAAAGCGACGACGTCGGCCTTCAGCCCGCTCTCCACCGCCCGGCTCTGGTCGCCGGAGGCGCCGTAGGACTGGGTGAACTCGATGTTCTTGCCCTGCGGGGTCTTGCCGAACGCCTTGATGATGTCGGTGTACGCCGCCTTCGGCGTCGAGTACGCGACGAGCGAGAGCTCGACCTTGCCGCCACCGGACCCGGAACCCCCGGATGAGCCGCAGGCGGCCAGCGGGGTGGCGGCGAGCACCACGGCGCTGACGAGCAGGGCGGCTCGACGAGGCGAGCGAGAGGGACGGACTGACACGGCGAACTCCCGGACGGGGCTGATGGTCGTGCGACTCACGACCGACCTGGGGAAGTATTACCGAATCTCACTCGAACGGGTGGAGTTAGTGGTTTTGGTGAACTAGCCCACTCCGGCGGAGTCAGAACAGGACGGACGAGAACGTCCCGATCCGCGAGAAGCCGACCTTCTCGTACGCCCGCCGCGCCGAGCCGTTGAAGCTGTTGACGTACAGGCTCACGACCGGAGCGACGTACCGTCGCGCGAGCTGCACGACGGCGGCGGTCCCGGCGCTACCCAGCCCCGTGCCGCGCAGCGCCGGGTCCACCCACACGCCCTGGACCTGGCAGGCGGTGGCGGTGGCGGCACCGATCTCGGCCTTGAACAGCACCCGCCCGTTCTCGATGCGGGCGAACGACCGCCCTCCCGCGATGAGCTCACCGACGCGGGCCCGGTACGCGAGACCGCCGTCACCGTTGTCGGGGCGGATCCCGATCTCCTCGGTGAACATGGCCACGCAGGCGGGCAGGACGATGTCGAGCTCGTCCGGGCGGACCAGCCGGACCCCGGGGTCCGGGTCCACGGCGGGCGGGCCGTCGATCGCGAGCAGCGGCTGGTCCGGACGCACGTCGCGGGCCGGCCCCCACACCGGCTCGAGATGGCGCCACAGACCGAGCACGCCGCCGGACTCCCCCACGATCGACGCGCACCGCCGGCCCTGGCGTCGCGCCCGCTCCGCGTAGTGGCGGACCGAGTCGGCGCCGGCGCACACCGGCCAGAGGTTGGCCCCGGCGTAGCAGACGCTGACGAGGTGGCCGTCGATCTCGTGGCCCCACATCTCGGCACCGAGGCGCCAGGGCTCGAGGCCGGCGGCGTCGATGCGGGAGGCGACGAAGACATCGGCCACCGGTGAGGTCCGCAGGACATTCCGCACCGCCGGAAGGTCCGGGTCGCCGAGCAGGCGAACCGGGGAGCCGGAGAAGGTGCGGGAAGGGCGTGCCATGTCACAGGGAACGATATTCCGCGCCGCTGCCGAACGGTCGGAGGACGCTCAGCTGACCGACACGCGCGGTGCTGCGTCGACCGACTGCTCGTCGGCGGGCATCTGCTCGGCGAGCCGCAGCGCCTCTTCGATGAGCGTCTCGACGATCTGTGCCTCGGGGACGGTCTTGATGACCTCGCCGCGGACGAAGATCTGACCCTTGCCGTTGCCGGAGGCGACGCCGAGGTCGGCCTCGCGGGCCTCCCCCGGCCCGTTGACCACGCAACCCATGACGGCGACGCGCAGGGGGACCGTCATGCCCTCGAGGCCGGCGGTCACCTCGTTGGCGAGCTTGTAGACGTCGACCTGCGCCCGGCCACAGGAGGGGCAGGACACGATCTCGAGCCGCCGCTGCCGCAACCCGAGCGACTCGAGGATGCCCATGCCGACCTTGATTTCCTCGACCGGCGGCGCGGACAGCGAGACGCGGATCGTGTCGCCGATGCCCTCGGCGAGCAGGGCGCCGAAGGCGACGGAGGACTTGATGGTGCCCTGGAAGGCGGGGCCGGCCTCGGTGACACCGAGGTGCAGCGGGTAGTCGCACTGCTCGGCGAGCTGCCGGTAGGCGTTGATCATGACGACCGGGTCGTTGTGCTTCACCGAGATCTTGATGTCGCGGAAGTCGTGCTCCTCGAACAGCGAGCACTCCCACAGCGCCGACTCGACCAGCGCCTCCGGGGTGGCCTTGCCGTACTTGGCGAGCAGCCGCTTGTCGAGCGAGCCGGCGTTGACGCCGATCCGGATCGGGGTGCCGGCGGCCGAAGCGGCCTTCGCGATCTCGGCGA
>JAVEDQ010000291.1 GCA_030840885.1 Frankiaceae bacterium | reverse complement strand
GACGGTGACGGGGTAGTACGTGCCGCCCTTGACCGTGGCGTCGTTGCAGACGACGACGCACTCGCGGCCCGAGACGCGGCCGATGCCGGTGATGATCCCCGCCCCCGGCGCCGCGTCGTCGTACATGGCGGTGGCGGCGAGCGCGGACAGTTCCAGGAACGGGCTGCCCGGGTCGAGCAGCAGGTCGACGCGGTCGCGGGGGAGCAGCTTGCCGCGGCCGACGTGGCGTTCGCGGGACGTCGCCGAGCCGCCCAGCGCCGCCGTCGCGAGCCGCTGCCGCAGGTCGTCGGCGAGCGCGCGGTGGTGCTCGGTGTTGCGGGTGAACGTGTCGGACGACGGATCGGCGGCGGTGCCGAGCAGCTCGTCCATGTGCCGCCCCCAGTCCGTCGAACCTCAGTTACGCGATCTCAGTTAGAAAGCACTAACCGAACAGGCGTACCGTAACCGCGATCACAGGCCACGACAAGGGAGCGGCGATGGCGAGCGAGCCGACCGAGCCGACCGCCCGAAGCCTGCAGAAGGCCGACCGGCGGCAGCGGTTGTTGCGGGCGGCCGCCCGGCTGTTCGCGGAGCGGGGCTTTCACGGGGTCTCGATCGAGGACCTCGGCGGCGCCGCGGGCATCAGCGGGCCGGCCGTCTACCGGCATTTCCCGAACAAGGAAGCCGTGCTGGAGGCGCTGCTGGTGGAGGTCAGCGAACGGCTGCTGGCCGGGGGACGCGTCCAGGTCGAGGCCGCCTCCGACGACGCCGAGGCGCTGCGAGGCCTCGTCGCCTTCCACACCGAGTTCGCGCTCACCGAGCCGGAACTCATCTCTGTGCAGGGGCGCGACCTGGCCAGCCTCGGCACGTCCGCGACCCGTCACGTCCGGCGGCTGCAGCGCGAGTACGTCGAGGTCTGGGTCGGTGTGCTGACGCACCTCGAGCCGGGTCTGTCGGCGGGGGAGGCCCGCACCCGGGCCCATGCCGTTTTCGGGCTGCTGAACTCGACCCCGTTCAGCGTCCGGTCGTCGAGTCCGTCGGCGCCCGGGCCGGCCGCCCGGAGCACGCTGGAGCGGATGGCCGTGCGTGCACTCGTCGAACAGGGCACCTCTTGACCGCAACTGCTGACGGGTGTCCTCTATGCACGTCGGCGCACGCGTCGCCGCCGGGAGGTCCACTGTGAGCACTCACCACTGCCCGTCCTGTGCCCTGATCTTCGACAAGAAGACGGTGCTCGAGTATCACCTCCGCAACGACCATCCCGACGTCCACTTCGACTACCCGGTCAGCACCGCGAGCAACGCCGACTGGCCCCTCGCGCAGGAGCCGCGCCGGTACAGCTGGCGCCCGACCTACGCCTTCCGCCACCGGCCCTAGCGACGCCAGCCGCGGTCCGGGGCGACCAGGATCGAGCACTGCGGGAACACGGCCTCGCGAGCCTCGTCGAGCAGACAGTCCCGCGCCGGCCGCAGCTCGGCGTCCCCGTTGACGAGCCGGTCGAACGACTCGGCCACGTCCCGGACGAACTGCGCCTCGGCGACGCCGCGGCCGAAGTGGCACATGAGCACGAGTCGGACCTCCGCCCGCAGCTCGGCCAGTCGTGCCGTCGAGCGGGCGAACGCTTCGACGTCGGAGTCCGGCATCTGCGCGTAGATGGGGCCGGTGTTGAGCGTGTCACCGCCGAAGAGCAGGCCGTCCCGGTCGTCGAGGAAGCAGACGGAGTCGGGGCTGTGCCCGGGGGTGTGCAGGACCGTCAGTGACCGGCCGCCGAGGTCGAGAACGTCACCGTCGTGCAGCTCGTGGGCGACAATCCCGGGCCGGGGCCGCCACAGCTCGGGCACGAAGTCGGCGGGCAGGGGGCGAGGGTCGCTGTCGGCGGAGAGCAGGTGGAAGTAGTCGCGGTCGAGGTCGCGGTAGGTCTCGGCTGCGGCGAGGAGGCGGTGGGTGTAGGCGAGGTAGCCCTCGCGCACCTCGGTCGGCACGCCGGCGGCGAGCAGCGGCGCCCCGAGCTCGTGGATGGAGACCCGGTCGAACTCGGCATTCCCGCCGGTGTGGTCGAAGTGGTAGTGGCTGTTGACGGCCTCGACCGGCACCGGGGTCAGGGCCTGGACGACCGGCCGGATCGGCGCGATCCCGAGGCCGGTGTCGAGCAGCACCGCCCGCTCGGTGCCGGCGACCAGCCAGCAGTTGACGTGCCCGGGCTCGGCGACGAGCCAGACGCCGGGGCTGACCGGGCGGGTGTGGAACCAGCTCATCGCACTCCTCGAGCTCCGCGGCGGGTCGCACCGGAGCTGGTCCGATTATGAGTCGCACACACAAGCCGTCCGGGGTGCCCGACGAATCGGACATTTGCGGACACTTGATGATGATCGGAGGGGCTTGTGTGTGCGACTTGCGAAGTGCTGCCCGCGACTGCTCGCGGCGCTGATCGACGGGATGCTGGTCTAGGCGCTGGTCACCGGCAAGCCGCTCGACGGCGACACCTTCGAAGCGGCGGCACGGCGGTTGCTGCCCGACTGATCCCCCGCGTCGATGTCGAAGCGGTGACCCGGATCTCGGAAGTCTGGCCGATGCCACGCGTTGCAGTCCCTGTAGGTATTTGTCCGCATACCGGCAGCAACAGGGGAAATTCGTGAATGCAGAGACCACCACCCAGCCGCACCTGAGCCGTTGGCTCGTCCTGCTGCTGGCCGTCGTGGTCGGTGCGAGCGTCGCGAACATCTACTACGCGCAGCCGCTGCTGCACGACATCGGGCAGGACGTGCACGTCGCCGACAGCACGGCCGGTCTGCTCGTGACCGGCTCCCAGCTCGGCTACGCGCTCGGGCTCGCACTGCTCGTGCCGCTCGGGGACCTGCTCGAGCGCCGCCGCCTCGTCGTGGTGCTCATGGTGCTGACCGGGCTCGCGTCGCTCGGCGTCGCCGTGGTGCCGTCGTTCCCGCTGATCCTTGCCGCCGTCGTCGTGGTCGGCCTGTCAGCCTCGGTCGCGCAGATCATCGTTCCCCTCGCCGCGTCGCTGGCCGCCGACGACGAGCGGGGCAGCGTGGTCGGCACCGTCATGAGTGGGCTGCTGATCGGCATCCTCGTCGCCCGGACCATCGGCGGGTTCCTCGCTGAGCTCGGTGGATGGCGGATCGTCTTTGCGGCCGCCGCGGTCCTGATGTTCGTCCTCGCCACGGTGTTGCGCTTCGTCCTGCCGCCGGTGCCCGCCGCCGAGCAGCAGATGGGCTACGGGACGTTGCTGCGCTCGGTGGGGTCCCTCGTGCGGGAAGAGCCGGTGCTGCGCCAGCGGATGGTGCTGGGGGCGGTCGGTATGACCTGCTTCACCGCCTTGTGGACCGCGCTGTCGTTCCTGCTCTCCGGCCCGCACTACGGCTACGGGCCGGCGACAATCGGCCTGTTCGGGCTGGCAGGGCTCGCTGGTGCGGCGATGGCGCCGATCGCGGGTCGCCTCGCCGACCGCGGCTACGCCTGGTTGGTCGTCCCCAGCGCCTTCGTCCTGCTGGTCGCCAGCTGGGTGCTCCTGGGCTTCGGCGCGACATCGCTGGTCGCCCTGCTCGCCGGGATCGTCGTCCTGGACCTGGCGCAGCAGGGGCTGCAGATCAACCACCAGAGCGCGATCTACAAGCTCCGGCCCGAGGCGCGAAGCCGCCTGACCACCGCATTCGTCGTCTCGATCTTCCTGGGCGGGTCGGCGTCCTCGGCCATCACGTCGGCGCTCTACGCCGCGGACGGTTGGGGCGCAGTGACTGTCTTCGGCGGGGTCGTGGCCGTGTT
>JAVEDQ010000282.1 GCA_030840885.1 Frankiaceae bacterium | reverse complement strand
CGTGGCACAGCGCCGGCACCTACCGCGTCGAGGACGGCCGCGGCGGCGCCGGAGCCGGCATGCAGCGCTTCGCCCCGCTCAACAGCTGGCCGGACAACGCGAGCCTCGACAAGGCCCGCCGCCTGCTGTGGCCGGTGAAGAAGAAGTACGGCAGCAAGATCTCCTGGGCCGACCTCATCATCCTGACCGGTAACCGGGCCCTGGAGACGATGGGCCTTCCGACCTTCGGTTTCGGCGGCGGCCGTCCAGACGTCTGGGAGCCCGACGAGGACATCTACTGGGGCCCCGAGACCACCTGGCTCGGCGACGAGCGCTACACCGGCGACCGCGAGCTCGAGGGTCCGCTGGCCGCCGTGCAGATGGGCCTGATCTACGTCAACCCGGAGGGCCCCAACGGCACCCCGGACCCGATGGCCTCGGCGCGCGACATCCGCGAGACCTTCGCCCGGATGGCGATGAACGATGAGGAGACCGCCGCGCTCATCGCCGGTGGGCACACCTTCGGCAAGACCCACGGTGCGGCCGACCCGAACCAGTACATCGGGCCGGAGCCGGAGGGTGCCCCGCTCGAGGAGCAGGGCCTCGGCTGGCGCAACAGCTTCGGCAGCGGCAACGGCCGCGACACCATCACGAGCGGCATCGAGGTCACCTGGACCGCGAAGCCGACCACGTGGACGAACCTGTACCTCGAGAACCTGTTCAAGTACGAATGGGAGCTGACCTCGAGCCCCGCCGGCGCGCACCAGTGGCAGCCGAAGAACGGCGAGGGTGCGAACACCGTCCCCGATCCCGAGGACGGTTCGCTCAGCCGGCCGCCGACGATGCTCACCACGGACCTCGCGCTGCGGGTCGACCCGGCCTACGAGCAGATCTGCCGCCGCTGGCTCGACCACCCGGACGAGTTCGCCGACGCCTTCGCCCGCGCCTGGTTCAAGCTGACCCACCGCGACATGGGGCCGATCCAGCGCTACCTCGGCCCGCTCGTCCCGCAGGAGCGGCTGGTCTGGCAGGACCCGGTCCCCGCGGTCGACCACCCGCTGGTCGACGCCGACGACATCGCCTCGCTCAAGGAGACGCTGCTGTCCTCGGGGCTGTCGGTCTCGCAGCTGGTCGCCACCGCGTGGGCGTCGGCCTCGACGTTCCGCGGCAGCGACAAGCGCGGCGGTGCCAACGGTGCCCGCATCCGCCTCGAGCCGCAGACCGGCTGGGAGGTCAACAACCCCGACGAGCTGGCGCGGGTGCTCCGGACGCTCGAGGGGGTGCAGCAGTCGTTCAACGGTGGACAGAGTTCTCACGGCGAACAGCGCGGCGGCAAGCAGATCTCGCTCGCCGACCTCATCGTGCTCGGTGGCTGTGCGGCCGTCGAGAAGGCCGCGGCCGACGCCGGGCACACCGTGACGGTGCCGTTCACGCCGGGCCGGACCGACGCGACGGCCGAGCAGACCGACGCCGAGTCGTTCGTGCCGCTCGAGCCGACGGCGGACGCCTTCCGCAACTACCTCGGCAAGGGCCACGAGCTGCCGGCCGAGTACCTCATGGTCGACCGGGCGAACCTGCTGACGCTGACCGCGCCGGAGATGACCGTCCTGCTCGGCGGCCTACGGGTCCTCGGTGCCAACACCGGCGGTACAGCCCACGGCGTGTTCACCGACCGACCGGGGCAGCTGACGAACGACTTCTTCGTGAACCTCATCGACATGGGCACCACGTGGAAGCCGTCCGCCGACGACGACGGCACCTACGAGGGCCGCAACGTCGACGGTCAGGTCGTCTGGACCGGGACGCGGGTCGACCTGATCTTCGGCTCGAACTCCGAGCTGCGGGCCGTCTCCGAGGTGTACGCCAGCGACGACGCGGCGGAGAAGTTCGTCCGCGACTTCGTCGCCGCGTGGGACAAGGTCATGCAGCTGGACCGGTACGACCTGGCCTGACCGACCGCTCCAACCCAGCTCGATCTCCGCAGAACGGCGGGTCGCCCACCCCGGGCGACTCGCCGTTTCGCGTTGTCGCCCGGGCCGAGCGAGACGGCGCCTCGGCCGACGTCTGAGCCTGTTGTGGCGCGGTATAGCGTCGGTCATAACCGGTGGCCGAGGTCACACGAATGCTGTCATGGAGGAGTCGTTGTGAAGACCAAGGGTGCTGTCCTGTGGGGCGTCAACGAGGACTGGAAGGTCGAGGAGATCGAGGTCGGCGACCCGGTCGCCGGTGAGGTGCAGGTCCAGCTGGCCGCCTCCGGCCTCTGTCACTCCGACGAGCACGTGCGCATCGGCGACATCCCGCTCGTCGAGCCCGGTGGCTTCCCGTTCCTCGGCGGCCACGAGGGCGCCGGCATCGTCACCAAGGTCGGAGCCGGCGTCGAAGGCCTGGCCGAGGGCGACCACATCGTGCTCGGTTTCATCCCGTCCTGCGGGCGCTGTCCCTCGTGCTCCAGCGGCCACCAGAACCTGTGCGACAACGGCGCGACGCTGCTGACCGGCCAGTCCATCGCGGACGGCTCCTACCGCGCCTCGGTGGGCGGCAAGAACCTGTCGCCGATGTGCCTGCTCGGCACCTTCTCCCCCTACGTGACGGTGCACAACTCGTCCGTCATCAAGATCGAGGACGACATCCCGCTCGACAAGGCCGCACTCGTCGGCTGCGGCGTCACCACGGGTTGGGGTTCGGCGGTCTACGCCGCCCAGACCACGCCGGGCGACACCGTCGTCGTGATCGGCATCGGCGGCATCGGCATCAACGCCGTGCAGGGTGCGGCGCTCGCCGGCGCGAAGCGGATCGTCGCCATCGACCCGATCGAGTCCAAGCGCGAGCGCGCCATGGACTTCGGCGCGACCCACACCTTCGCCAGCATGACCGAGGCCTACGAGCCGCTGGTCGACCTCACCTGGGGCCGCGGCGCGGAGAAGGCGATCCTGACGGTCGGCCGTATCGAGGGCCACATGATCCAGGAGATGCTGACACTGGTGGGCAAGGGCGGCACCGGTGTCGTCACCGCGATGGGGCAGGCCGACGCGGTCGACGTGCCCATGAGCCTGTTCGAGCTGGCCCTACTGCAGAAGCGGCTGCAGGGCGCGGTCTTCGGCGGCGGCAACCCGCGCTACGACATCCCGAAGCTGCTCGGCCTGTACCGCGACGGCCAGCTCAAGCTCGACGAGCTGGTAACCACCGAGTACAAGCTCGAGGACATCAACAAGGGCTACTCCGACATGTTCGAAGGCAAGAACCTGCGCGGCCTCGTCAAGTACGGGCCTGAGGACTACTGAGCCGGCTCGCTTCGACCCCCCGCTGAGCAGCCCCACCGAGTAGCAAGGACCAGCATGACGACCACCACCCGCACGCCCACCACCCCTGTCACCCAACTCGCCCCGGAACAGCGGCTCGAGCAGAGCCTCGCGATCCTGCGCCAGGGCGAGTTGCTCGACCGCAGCGAGATCTACATCAACGGCAGCTGGCGGCCGTCGGCCGGCTCGGGCCACATCGAGGTCGTCAACCCGGCGACCGAGCAGGTCATCGGCTCGGTCGCGGAGGGGACGTCCGCCGACGTCGATGCCGCGGTCGCCGCAGCCAAGGCCGCCTTCCCCGCCTGGTCGACCCGTCCGGCGTCGGAGCGGGCCGAGTTCCTGGAGAAGACGGCGTCGCTGCTCGCGGCCCGGGTCGACGGGTACGCGGAACTGGTCGCCCAGGACGTCGGGGCGCCCATCTGGCTGGCCAAGGCCATCCAGCTCGGGCTCCCGACGTTCAACTTCGGGCACTACGCCTCGATCGCCCGGTCCTTCGACTTCGACGGCCAGGTGACGGGCAACTCGCTGATCGTCAAGGAGCCGGTCGGCGTCGTCGCCTGCATCACGCCGTGGAACTTCCCGCTGCACCAGGTGGCGCTGAAGGTGGCCGCCGCCTTCGCCGCGGGCTGCACGGTGGTGGTGAAGCCGACCGAGGTGACACCGCTGCTGGTGTTCGCGCTGGCCGACATCTTCGAGGAGATCGGCCTTCCCGCCGGCGTCTTCAACCTCATCAGCGGCTACGGCCCCGAGGTCGGCGAGGCACTCGTCGCGCACCCGGACGTCGACATGGTGTCGTTCACCGGCTCCACCCGAGCCGGCAAGCGCATCGCCGAGGTCGCGGCTGGCTCGGTCAAGCGGGTCGCCCTGGAGCTTGGTGGCAAGTCGGCCAACGTCATCCTCGACGACGCCGACCTCGAGGCGGCCGTGACGAACGGCGTCTCGAACGCCTACCTCAACAGCGGGCAGGCCTGCAACGCCCTCACCCGCATGCTGGTCCCCGCAGACAAGCTGGCGGAGGTGGAGCAGATCGCGAAGAAGGTCACCGCCGGCTTCGAGGTCGGTCCCTGGACGGCCGCGGGGTCCAAGGTCGGGCCGCTGGTCAGCAGCACGCAGCTCGAGCGCGTGCGCGGCTTCATCCAGAAGGGGCTGGACGAGGGCGCGACGCTCGTCACCGGTGGCGTCGAGACCGACCAGGAGCACGGCTACTTCGTCGCGCCGACGGTCTTCTCCAACGTCAACAACGACATGACCATCGCGCGGGAGGAGATCTTCGGCCCCGTGCTGTCGATCCTCCCCTACTCCGACGAGGCCGAGGCGGTACGGATCGCCAACGACACCGAGTACGGCCTCGCCGGTGCGGTCTGGTCCGGCGACGCCGACCGCGCGATGCGGGTCGCCCGCCAGCTGCGCGCCGGGCAGATCGAGGTCAACGGCGGCACGTTCAACCCGGCGGCGCCGTTCGGCGGCTACAAGCAGTCCGGGCTCGGCCGTGAGGCCGGCGCCCAGGGGCTGGACGAATTCCTGGAGACCAAGGCCATCCAGCGCTGAGCTGACGGTGGCACCGCGCCTGCCCGTTCGCGGTTCGGGACGGGTAGGCGCGGTAGGCCAACTGCATGCGTGCTGTCGGTGTAGAAGATTTCGGTGGGCCCGAGGCCCTGCAGGTGTTCGAGGTGGCGGAGCCGCACGCCGGTCCCGGTGAGGTGCGGATCCGCGTCCGGGCAGCGACCGTCAACCCGACCGACACCGGGCTGCGGGCCGGCTGGTACGGCCCGCGGCTCAACGACCAGCAGCCGCCGTACATCCCCGGGATGGACGCGGCCGGCGTCATCGACGAGGTCGGGGACGGTTCCACCACGGTCGATGGCACGCCGTGGCAGCTCGGCGACGAGGTCATGGCGATCGTGCTGCCGACCGAGCCCCGCAAGGGTGCCTACGCCGAGCAGATCGTCGTCCCGGCCGCCTCCGTCGCCCGGTTGCCGAAAGGCACCGACGCCGTGGCCGCGTCAGGCCTGCCGATGAACGGCCTGACCGCGCGCGTCGCCCTCGACGAACTCGGGCTGCGGCCCGGGCAGACCATCGCGGTGACCGGCGCTGCCGGCGCCTTCGGCGGCTACATCGTTCAGCTGGCCAAGGCCGACGGCCTGCGGGTCATAGCCGATGCGTCGGAGGCCGACGAGCAGCTGGTGCGCGACCTCGGGGCCGATGACGTGGTCCGTCGCGGCGACGACGTCGCCGACCGCATCCGCGCTCTTGTGCCGGAAGGCGTCGACGGCCTCGCCGACGGCGCAGTGCAGAGCGAGCTGGTCGTGGACGCCATCGCCGACGGCGGTGGAATGGCAGTCGTCCGCGGCTGGAACGGCGACCCCGGCCGGGGCATCACCGTGCACAAGATCATGGTCTTCGGGCACGCGCGCGATCAGGAAGCGCTGGACACGCTGCGGCAGCGGGTCGAGGACGGCGTGGTCACGCTGCGGGTCGCGCAGACGTTCCCGGCCGAGCAGGCCGCCGAGGCCCACCGCACGCTGGAAGCCGGCGGCGTGCGGGGCCGGCTGGTGCTGACCTTCGACTGAGCGTCAACACCTGCGGCCCGGCCACTGCGCCCAGGCCTGCGCCCACGCCGACGACGAGGGGTCGATGACGACGAAGTGGTCCGCGCCGTCGATGCGCAGCAGGTGGCAGTCGTCGCCCGCGGCGGTCGCCGCCGCTTCGTGCGCTCGCTCTGGTCGAGCGGCACGTTGCCGTCGGCGTCGCCGTGGACCAGCAGGGACGGCACCCCCGTTGGCACGAGCTTTGCCGGGTCGACCTCCGGATGGTCGGACCCGGCGGCGCCGTGGAGGAAGTCGTTCACCGCGTCGTCGCCCAGGTGCTGCTCGTCGGCGGCCACGAGGTCGGCGACCCCGGCGAGTGACACGACGCCTGCGAGTCGGCGATGTCCCGCCAGCCAGAGGGCGAGGTGTCCGCCGGCGCTGTGCCCCACGACCGTCACGCGGTCGAGATCGAGCGACGCCGACGGATTCGGCAGCGCGTCGAAGGCCGCGAGGACGTCGTCGGTCGTCTGCGGGTAGCCGCCGCCGGACGCTCCCACCCGCCGGTACTCGACGTTCCAGGTCGCGTAGCCCTAGGCGGTGATGGCTGCAGCGAGCGGGGCGAGGCTGTCCCGGCGGTACGGCTCGCGCCAGAAGCCGCAGTGCACGAGGACGACGACCGGCAGGGGACCCGACACGTCGGGCGGCAGCAGCAGGTCGCCCACCTGATCGGGCAGATCGCCGTAGGAGTGGGTGGACGGGCGCGAGGCTGTCGGGGACACATCTGCCGCCTACCCGGCGCTGCCGCCATCAGGCGGCCTCGGCCGACCCCGACTACACCCCGACGCGCGCCCTCGCGTCGACCGTCAGGCCGAGGACGTCGAGTTCCCGGCTGGGCGGCGGGCCCTGCGCAAGCATCTCGGCGGGCGAGAGCCCTGACACCTCGAGGATCACGGGGCGCAGCACGTCGTCGCCGAACCTGTCGGCCGCCTCGTGCGTCTCCCAGACCTCGGTGACGCTGAAGCCGCCGTCGGTCCTCGTCGCGAGGTGCAGCAGGCATCCCTCGGGCATCTCCCGACCGAGCCGTTGCGTGACGATCGCGTGCACCTTCTCGTACATCTCGGCCGGCTGCGGCACGTCCATCGTGATGGCGTAGGTCATGGCGGATCATTACCTCCCTGCTCCCCCTTGGACGCGGGGGAGCACCGGCACCCAACACCCGCGGGAAGCCGACGTCGATGGCCCGTCCGAACTACGCGCCACAGACCCCCTTCGCGGTCTGCATCGCAGCGACACCCTCGCTCGGACGGGACCAACCGCACAACGCCCGCCTGGTTCGCCGACTCCCACCGGGTACGGGTCCAGCGAGGCAATCGAGCACCTGCAGACCGAACACCAACACTGCGAATACCCGGAAGGTTCCACCGTGGCGGACGAGACCAAGGGGACCGTTCTCGTCGCACTCGGCGCGAACGTCGGTGTCGCGCTGGCGAAGATCGTGGCCGGTGCCCTCACGGGGTCGGCGGCGCTGCTGTCGGAGGCGGCGCACTCGGTCGCCGACACCTTCAACGAGGTGTTCCTCCTCCTCTCCCTGCGGAAGTCGGAGCGGCCAGCGGACCGCACCCACCCCTTCGGCTACGGCAAGGAACGGTTCTTCTGGTCCCTGCTCGCCGCGATCGGCATCTTCCTCTCCGGCGCCGGCTTCTCCGCCTACCAGGGCGTCAAAGCCGTCCTG
>JAVEDQ010000263.1 GCA_030840885.1 Frankiaceae bacterium | reverse complement strand
CCCGCGGGCGTCGTCGACGACGGCGACGTCCAGGCCCTCGACGCCGAGCGACCCGGCGACGCGCGACCCTGAAGAAGACGTGGGCCAGACCGCGACGGTGGCGCCGACCTGCGCCGGGCCGGACACGACCGTGGCGACGGCGACCGGCTCGCCGGCGCCGACGGAGGCCAGCACGTCCGGCCAGGAGCCCCCCGCCAGCAGTTCGGGAGCACGCACCGGCTGCACGAGGACGTCGAGAACGCCGCCGCAGGTGAGCCCGACCGAGAAGGCGTCCTCGTCGGAGATCCCGTAGGTCTCCAGGACGGCTTCGCCGGTCTCGAGCACCTCACGCGCCGACTCGTAGACCGCTCCCTCGACGCATCCGCCCGAGACGCTGCCGACGACCTCGCCGTCGGCGCTGACCGCCATGGCCGCACCCGGATCACGCGGCGCACTGCCCCGGACCCCGACGACGGTGGCGAGCGCATACTCCGTGCCGCCCGCCTGCCAGGCCTGGAGACGCTCGAGAATTTCACGCATGGCTGTACTCCCTCCGGACCGCCGAGGCCGTCCGCGCGGAACGCACCCCGGCGACGACGGCCGCCAGCCGTTCCAGCGCAGCGAGGCTGTGGCCTTCCACGAAGTCGTCAACGTGCGGCAGCGCGGCAGCCATCCCGGCCGCGAGCGGCGCGTACCCGGGGCGGGCCTTGAGCGGGTTCGCCCACACCACCCGGGCGGCCAACCGTTGCAGCCGAGCCATCTGCTCACCGAGCAGGTTCTCGTCCCCGCGTTCCCACCCGTCGGACAGCACGACGACGACGGCGCCCCGCGCCATCCCCCGCTGCCCCCAGCGGTCCAGGAATTGCCGGAGCAACTCGCCGAGGCGGGTCCCGCCGCTCCAGTCCGGGATGGCGTCGGCGGCGTTCGCCATGGCCTCGTCGGGGTCACGGGCGGCCAGTTCGGCGGTCACCCGGGTCAGCCGCGTGCCGATCGTGAACACCTCGAGCGGCCGGTCGACCGTCCGACCGGCGGCGTGGGCGAAGCGGAGCAGCGCGTCGCTGTAGGGCGCCATCGACCCGCTGATGTCGACGAGCAGGACCACCCGCCGCGGGCGCTCCGAGCGGCTGTGGCGGTGCAGGCCGGCGAGTTCACCGCCACCCCGCAGCAGGTCGCGGGCGGTGCGGGACCGGTCGACGCCGCCCCGCAGCGACGGCGTCTTGCGACGGCTGCGGCGGGTCTCCCCCGGCAGTCGGAAAGCCGCCAGCAGCGCGTTGAGCTCGAACCGCTCGCGGGCGGTCAGCTTCGCGATATCCCGGGCGCGCAGCTGCTCGGTGCTGCTCGCAGCGGCCGTCGCCGGCTGCTGGTCGTCGTCGGCCTCGTCGCCACCGGCAGGGTTGGCGTCGGGCAGGGCCATCGACTGCGTCTGCACCTTGGAGACGACCGGTCGCTTCACGATCGTGTTCGGCCGCTCGCCGAAGTACACGGCGAAGGCGCTGTCGTAGCGGCTCAGGTCGTCGGCCGTGCTGCAGAGCGTGAGCCGACCGGCCCAGTAGACGTCGTCCCGCTTGCCGGCGTCGAGGTCGGCGAGGGCCTCGTGGAAGGTGTGCACCCGGTCCGGAGCCGCCTCCACCCCCGCCGCCCGCAGCGTGCGGGCGAGGCCGACGAGCACGTCGGTGACGCCGTAGGTGTCCGCGATGGCCGGAAGGTCGGGCACGTCAACCGCCTGCGAGCGCCTGAGAGACGAGCACCGAGACGTTGTTCCGGTCGACCCGCTGCTGGTCCTCGTGGTACTTCAGCACCGAACCCAGCGTCAGCGTCGCCAGCTCGGGCTCGAGCCGCTCGGCGCCCAGCGCCAGCAGCGCCTCGGCCCAGTCGAGGGTCTCCGCGACCCCGGGCGGCTTGAGTAGCGGCTGCTTCCGGAGGCGCTGCACCGCGGCGGTGACCTGCTCGGCGAGCTCGGCGGAGACCTGGGGCAGCCGAGTGCGGACGATCTCCACCTCGCGCTCGAAGCTCGGGTGGTCGAGCCAGTGGTAGAGGCAGCGGCGCTTCAGCGCATCGTGGACGTCGCGGGTCCGGTTGCTGGTCAGGATCACGGCCGGCGGCACCTCGGCGCGGACGGTCCCGAGCTCGGGGATGGTGACCGTGAAGTCGGAGAGGATCTCGAGCAGGAACGCCTCGAACTCGTCGTCGGCCCGGTCGACCTCGTCGACGAGCAGCACCGCAGGCGTCGTCTCCAGCGCCGACAGCAGAGGACGCGAGACGAGGAAGCGGCGGCTGTAGAGCTCGTTCTCGAGCGCGTCCGGAGTCGGTGCCGACGCCTGTCCTGCCCCGGTGCGCCCGGCCGCCTCCGCCGCGCGCAGGTGCATCAACTGGCGCGGGAAGTCCCAGTCGTAGAGCGCCTGGCTCGCGTCGATGCCCTCGTAGCACTGCAGCCGGATCAGCGGGGCACCCAGCGCGTCGGCGAGCGCATGAGCCAGCGACGTCTTGCCGACGCCCGCCTCGCCCTCGCAGAACAGCGGACGCTGCAGCGCGAGGCTCAGGTAGCAGGAGTAGGCCACGCCGGTGTCGGCGAGGTAGCCGCTGCCGCGCAGCAGCCGCCCGAGGTCGGCGGGCGAGCCGACCTCGGGCGGGAGCAGCGTTCGTCTGGCCCCCGGTTGAGATCCGGCGGCGGTGGAGCCGGACTCGCTCAGAGACCGGCCGCCTTGGTGACGGCGCGGGCGGTCAGCACCTGCGCCAGGTGGCGGCGGTAGTCGGCCTGGCCGTTGAGGTCGACCGGCGGATCGGTCCCCTCGTCGGCCTTGGCCGCCGCGGCCTTGATGGCACCGGCGTCGGCGGACGCCCCGGCCAGCGCCTGTTCCGTCGCTCGGGCTCGCACTGGCGTCGAGCCCATGTTGGTCAGGCCGATGCGCGCCTCGGCGATGGAGCCGTTGGAGCGCTTCACCGCGGCGGCGACACCGACGATGGCCCAGGCCTGGGCGACGCGGTGGAACTTCTCGTAGTGCACGCCCCAGCCCTCGCCGAGCTTGGGCATCGAGACCTCCACCAGCACCTCGTCGGGCTCGAGCACGCTCTGCAGGTAGTCGACGAAGAACTCGCCGGCACCCACCTGTCGGCGGCCGTTGGGCCCGGCGATCGTCATCGTGGCGTCGAGGGCTACGGCGGCGGCGGCGAGGTCACCGGCGGGGTCGGCGTGGGCAAGTGCCCCGCCGAAGGTCCCCTTGTGCCGGACGGCGGGGTCCGCGACGGTCTGCGTGGTCTCCAGCAGCAGCGGGAGGTGCTGCTGGACGAGCCCGCTCTTGAGGACCTCGTCGTGAGTCGTCATGGCCCCGACGACGAGCCGATCGCCCTCTTCCCGGACGCCACGCATCTCGTCGACCTTGCAGATGTCGATGACGACGGTCGGGTAGGAGAGGCGCAACCGCAGCAGCGGCAGCAGGCTCTGCCCACCGCCCAGCAGCTTTGCCTCGTCGCCGTGCTCGGCGAGTGCCGCGACCGCCTGGTCGACCGAGGTCGCCTTCACGTAGTCGAACTCGGCCGGGATCATCGGCTGTCTCCCTCGCGCAATGCCTCGGTGTCGCCGAGGTCGTCGATGGCGGAACCGCCGTAGGCGACGGTGCCGCCGGTGGCACGGCCTCCGCCGTCACCGGCTGATCCACCACCGCTGTTCTGGATCGCCCGCCACACCCGCTCGGGCGTGCAGGGCATCCGGACGTCGGTCACGCCGTAGGGACGCAGCGCATCCACGACGGCGTTCACGACGGCCGGGGTCGAGGCGATGGTGCCGGCCTCGCCGACGCCCTTGGCCCCGAGCGGGTTGGTCGTCGACGGGGTGACGGTGCGGTCGAGGTCGAAGTGCGGCAGGTCGCTGGCCGACGGGATGGTGTAGTCCACCATCGAGCCGGTGACGAGGTTGCCGTCGTCGTCGTACACGGCTTCCTCGTACAGGGCCTGGGCGATGCCCTGGGCCAGGCCGCCGTGCACCTGGCCCTCGACGATCAGCGGGTTGATCACCT
This sequence comes from Frankiaceae bacterium, assembly GCA_030840885.1. GTDB lineage: Bacteria > Actinomycetota > Actinomycetes > Frankiales > Frankiaceae > JAVEDQ01. Next base: position 572 of record JAVEDQ010000263.1, on the reverse strand, counting down.
TGCCGATGTCGTCCACCGCGACGTACTTGCGGATCCTCGGCATGCCGGTCTCGGTGTCCACCTCCATCGCGCAGAGGTGGGTGCCGTGCGGGTAGGAGAAGTTCTCCGGGTCGAGCACCGCGTCGGCGTTGATCGTCGGCTCCATGCCCTCGGGCAGGTTGTGCGCCGCGAACGTGGCCAGCGCGACGTCCTGGATCGTGGTCTTGGCGTCCGGCGAGCCCTTAACCGAGAACGTGCCGCCGCTGAACTCGACGTCGCCCTCGGCCGCCTCCAGCAGGTGGGCGGCGACCCGGCGGGCCTTCTCGACCACCTTGTTGGCGGCCAGGTGCACCGCCACGCCCCCGACGACCAGCGACCGGGACCCGTACGTGTCCATGCCCTGGGGCGAGGACTTGGTGTCGCCGTAGATCACGCTGATGTCCTCGAACGGCACGCCGAGGGCGTCGCCGGCGATCTGGCTCCACGCGGTGACGTGGCCCTGGCCGTGCGGCGTGGTGCCGGTGACGACCTCGACCTTGCCGGTCGGCAGCATCCGGATGCTGGCCGCCTCCCAGCCGCCCGCGCCGTAGGAC
>JAVEDQ010000254.1 GCA_030840885.1 Frankiaceae bacterium | reverse complement strand
GACGTCCGCGTGATGGAGAAGACCGGTGGCAAGACCGGGCTGTGGCGCCGAGACGACGCAGTCGTGCCGGCGCCCGCTCCCATCGCCTCGCCGACCGTTCCTGCCGGTGCCCGCGCCGCCGTCGTCGCGGTGTCCGACCGCGCCGCCGCCGGCACTTACCCCGACCGCGGCGGCCCGCTGCTCGCCGGCCTGCTCACCGAACTCGGATTCGCCGTGGGCGACGTCGTCCTCGTGCCCGACGACGTCGATGCGATCGTCGACGCGCTCCGGACGGCGGTGGCCGAGGGCATCGACCTCGTCGTCACCACCGGCGGCACCGGCTTCAGTCCCCGCGACAACACCCCCGAGGCCACCCGACAGGTCCTCGAACGCGACGCCGCCGGCCTCGTCGAGACCCTGCGGGCCGCCGATCGCGATCGGGTGCCGACCTCGGTGCTCTCACGCGGGGTCGCGGGCACCGCCGGTCGCACCATCGTGGTCAACCTGCCCGGGTCGACGGGAGGGGTCCGTGACGGCGTGCGTGTACTAGCCCCGGTGATCGGGCACGCCGTGGCCCAGGTCCACGGTGGAGGTGATCACGGCTGAGCGCGTCGGGGTGGCCGGCCAGCCTGCGTGAGGGCCCGATCGGGCTGCGCCCGCTGCGTCTGCGCGACGGTGCGGCCTGGGTGGAGATCCGGCTGCGCAACGAGACCTGGCTGTCGCCCTGGGAGGCGACACCTCCCGGGGTGACCGCGATGCCGATGAGCTGGTCGGATCGGCAGACCCTTGGTGTGTTCACCCAGATGCTGCGGACCCTGCGGAAGCAGGCCCGGCAAGGCACGTCGCTGCCGTTCGCGATCACCGTCGAGGGGCGGCTGGCCGGCCAGCTGACCGTGGGCAACCTCGTGCGCGGGGCGTTCAACAGTGCCTATGTCGGCTACTGGGTCGACGCCCACGTCGCCGGCCGCGGGGTCATGCCGACCGCGCTCAGCCTCGCCGTCGACCACTGCTTCGGCCCGGTCGGCCTGCACCGCGTGGAGGCCAACATCCGGCCCGAGAACGCGGCCAGCCGCCGCGTCGTGGAGAAGCTCGGCTTCCGCCAGGAGGGCCTGCACGAGCGTTACCTCGCCATCGACGGTGCCTACCGCGACCACATCGGCTACGCCGTGACCGTCGAGGACGTGCCCGAGGGGATGGTCAACCGGTGGCGCAGCGGGCCGCGGCGCTGACGGCAATCAGACGCCCAAGAATGACGTCGATGTAATTATCGGCCGACACGCCGCACGATCAACCGGCTGACCTGGGGAACCGCACTAAATTTCCGCTGGGAGTCCTCTATCCGGTTGGAGATCCATGAGCGCGATCATCTGGTTCGGCATCGTCGCCGTCTGGGCGTTCGTCCTGATCCCTACCTGGGTGCGCCGTAGCGACATCCACTGGCGGAGTTCGAGCAACGCCGACGGCGGCACGCGTGACCGTCTTGCCCGCGCCACCCGGGTGATCGGCCGCTCGGGCACGCAGGCCTCGCGCCGCCGTCCCACAGCTCGTCCCGCAGCTCGTCCGGTCGAGGTGCCGGCCCCCCGCGTCGTGTCCGAAGTCCGTGAAGCTGTCGAATCGGAGTCTCCGATGACGAACCCCCGTCCCGTCCGTCCGGCCCCACGCCGTGCCACCCCGACGCTCGCCGGCGCCCGGCAGGCACCGCCGCCGCGTGTGCAGCGCGCCCGTCGCCTCGTCTGGATCGGTGCCATCGCGCTCGCCACGCTGCTGCTCGCGTTCGTCGCCGGCGGCTGGTGGATCGTGCTGAACCTGGCCGCCGACGTGGCGCTCGTCGCCTACCTGCGTTACCTCCGTGGCATCGCCCGGGAGGAGCAGGCGCAGCGCCGCAACCGCGCCGACGTCCGCCGCGCTCCCGAGGCCGCTCCGGCCGCGCCCGTCGCCCGACACCGTCCTGAGACGGTCAAGGTCCCGGCGCCGGTCGGGGCCAGCACCGCGCCGCCCGAGATGATCGATCTGACCGACGACTGCCCTACCACGGAGCTGATGGCGGCAAGGGCGGTCTGATAGCTTCGAATCGCTCGACGGGGGTGTAGCTCAGCCTGGTAGAGCGCCTCCCTCGCACGGAGGAGGCCAGGGGTTCGAGTCCCCTCACCTCCACACTCGCGCATCACGAGAACGGCCCCGACAGCGCCCCCTCCGAGGGTGCAATCGGGGCCGTTTCCCGTTGCCCTGCGATCCTGCAGGCTTCCGGAACGCGCCGTGTCTGCGACGATCGGCGCATGACCGACGACCTGCATGCCCGCATCAACGCACTGACCGAGGAACAGCACCAACTTCGCAACGACCCGCCGCCGCACGACACCGCCCGACTGGCCGAGATCGAGCGCGAACTCGACCAGACCTGGGATTTGATCCGGCAGCGGGACGCCAGGGTCGACGCCGGCCAGGATCCTGGCGCGGCGCACGAGAGGTCGCAGGGCCAGGTCGAGGGCTACCTGCAGTAGCCGTTCTTCCGTTTCCACATAAAGCCTCAAGTAGCTGCGCGCATGCGTCGACCTCCGACGTATGCGCAGCCCGACGGGGGCCGGGACCTCGGCCATGCCCGTCGTTGCCGATCCCTCGATCGACGCGCGGGTCGGCCTGACCATCCGCCGCCGCTTCGCCGTGCTGTTGGGCGTGATCGTCATCGCGCTCGCCGCGGTGGTCGGGCTGGCGATGCACGGGCTCACGCAGGTCACCGACCGGGCCCACGTGCTCTACAGCGACAACCTCGCCACCCTGGCCGCCGACGCCGAGGCCACCCGGACCATCAGCCGCGTCGAGCAGCTCGATGCTGCCGTCGGCGGGCGGACCGACGCGGAGCAACGCGCCCGGGCGCAGGAGCTCGACGCCGACGCCCTGCCGGCGGCCTCCACCGCCGTGAACTCGCTGATCCAGCGGCACGCTGATGACGATCCGGAAGAGTTGGCGCACGTCACGCTGGTCAGCCGCGGCTGGCGGGAGTTCCTCCGCTTGCACGCCGTCGGTACCCGCGACGCCACGGGGCAGTCGACGAGCACCGAAGCGTTGGCCGCGTCCCGCACCCTGGACCCGGTCCTCGCCGAGCTGGCCCAACTCGCCGCCCGCGAGCAGCGCGATGCGACGGAGGCGGTGGGCGCCCTCGACGCCGGCTACCGGCACAGTCTCAGCACGCTGCTGGAACTCGGTGGCCTCGCGGTGCTGCTTGCCCTCGGCGCGGTGCTCTGGCTGACCCGCACCGTCGTTCCCCGGGTCGGCGCCTACTCGCGGTACGCGCGCATCGTCGCCGCCGGTGGAGCGGCCGAGGCCATCGACCCCCGGGGCAACGACGAGTTGGACGACCTCGCCAAGGCTCTCGACAACCTGGTCGGCGAGCAGCGGCGGCGGGCGGACGCGGACGCGCGGCAGGCCGAGTTCGCCTCGATGCTGCAGACCTCCCAGGACGAGTCCGAGGCCCATCAACTCCTGCTGCGGCACCTGTCCCGCTCGATCGACGGGGTCACCACCACCGTTCTGTACCGCAACAACAGCGACGACCGGCTGCAGGCGATGACTGCTGTCGCGGAGGAGTCACCCGTCGCGGCAGGTCTGGTCGGGGCCCAGCCCCGGTCCTGCCTCGCCCTCCGGTTCGGACGCCGCCACGAACGGGACGCCGACGAGAGCCAGCGGGCGAGCCTGCTCGACTGCAACGTGTGCGGCAAAGTCCCCTCCTCGACGCGCTGCGAGCCGTTGCCGGTGGGCGGCGAGGTCATCGGTTCGATCCTGGTGGAGCACGAGCGTCCTCTGGGCGAGAGCGCCGTGGCCTGCATCTCCGACACCGTCGGCCAGAGCGCGCCGGTGCTGGCCAACCTGCGCAACTTGGCGCTGGCCGAGTTCCGGGCCAACAGCGACAGCCTCACCGGGCTCGCCAACAAGCGGGCCGCGGAGGACACGCTCAAGCGCATGGTGGCGCAGGCCTCCCGCCTGGTGCAGCCGATGGCGCTGGTGCTGCTGGATCTCGACCACTTCAAGCACGTCAACGACCGGCACGGCCATTCGGTCGGTGACGAGGTGCTGGCCGCCGCGGGCGCGACGCTGCTCAACGGCCTCCGGGGCAGCGACTTCGCCGGACGCTGCGGCGGGGAGGAATTCATGGTGCTGCTGCCCGGCACCGATCTGCAGGGCGCGAAGGTGCTGGCGGAGAAGATCCGTGCAGGCCTCGCCAACGTGCGCATCCCCGGCACGGACGACAACCTCACCGGAAGCCTCGGCGTCGCCGTCTTCCCGGATCACGCCGGCAACGCCCCGGACCTCATGCGCGCCGCCGACCGCGCGCTCTATCTCGCGAAGGGTCTCGGGCGCGACCGGGTCGTCGGCGCCGACGCTCTCCAGAGCCCCGCCGTCCCAGCGCCCGCCGCTAAAGACTGAGCTGCCGAGATCAGGGAGCGGGCGCGGGTCGACGGCAGGTCGGCGACGAAGTGTCGTGTCGAGTCGTTTTTCGGCGCGAGGCTGTCCATCTCGAGTACGGCGTAGGCCGTTGTGCGCACAATGGTTTATGACCAGTGATGCGCCCTCGCAGGACCTCCCGACGCTCGAGGCGACCCGCGACCGGATCCGCACCACCTACCTCCACGACGAGGCGGGGCGCCCCGCCTCGTCCGGGCGCGGGCTGCACCACACCGCGCTCATCAGCGGCGACGTCGAGCGCACCGTGCGCTTCTACCAGGATTTCCTGGAGTTCCCGCTCACCGAGATGATCGACAACCGCGACTACCCGGGGTCGACCCACTTCTTCTTCGACATCGGCAACGAGAACCTGCTGGCCTTCTTCGACTTCCCGGGTCTCGACCTGGGGCCCTACGGTGAGGTCCTCGGCGGGCTGCACCACGTCGCGATCAGCGTCGCCCCGGAGCGCTGGAAGCGGCTGAAGGCGAAGTTCGACGAGGCCGGCGTCGAATACGTGATCCACAGCGAGGTCTCGATCTACTTCCGCGACCCCGACGGCGCCCGGCTCGAGCTCATCGCCGACCCGCTCGGCGAGATGTACGGGACGCAGGTGCTCTAACGGAGGTGTTGTGATGCTGGAGATCGACGAGGCCCGCACCGCGACCGTCGGTGCGATGCCGGTCCGCCGCGCCCTGCCTCGTCGGACACGGCGCACGGTCGGTGCCTGGTGCTTCGCCGACCACCTGGGTCCGGCGGCGGTCACCGGCGACCAGGGGCTCGACATCGGCCCGCACCCGCACATCGGCCTGCAGACCGTCACCTGGCTGGTCGAGGGCGGCCTGGTGCACAAGGACAGCCTCGGCAGCGAGCAGCCGATCCGGCCCGGCCAGCTCAACCTCATGACGGCCGGGCGCGGTGTCGTGCACGCCGAGGAGTCCGCGCGGATGCGCAGCGGCACGATGCACGGCCTGCAGCTCTGGGTCGCGCAGCCGTCGGGTACGCGGGACGGTGCGGCGGCGTTCGAGCACCACGCGGCGCTGCCGCAGGTCGAGCGCCACGGCGGCGTCGCCACCGTGCTGGTGGGGACGTACGACACCGCCCGCAGCCCGGCCCGGCACGACACGCCGCTGGTCGGCGTGGACCTCGACCTGCGGCCGGGCGGCGGGGTCTGGCCGCTGGAACCGGCGTACGAGCACTCGCTCGTCGTCCTCTCCGGCGCGGTCGGGATCGACGGCGAGGCGGTGCGGCCGGGCGTGCTCGCGTACCTCGGCACCGGGCGGTCCGAGCTGGTGCTGGACACCGTCGAGCCGACCCGGGTGGTGCTGCTCGGCGGCGAGCCGCTGGGCGA
>JAVEDQ010000246.1 GCA_030840885.1 Frankiaceae bacterium | reverse complement strand
CCATGGTGAGGGAGACCGGGAGCAGCCGGAGGCCGGTCTGGAAAGCGTCGAAGCCCTGGACGATCTGCAAGTAGAGGGGGATCGCGAAGAAGACACCGAGCATGACCGTGTTCTGGCCCAGCAGCATGATCAGGCCCGCCCGCAACTGCGGGATCCGGAAGACCCGGAACCGGATCAGGACGTCCTTCCCGCGGGACTCCTGCGAGGACTCCCAGTCCCTGAGCAGCACCAGCGCGACCACGCCGGCCGCGATGACGAACGGGGTGAGCGCGAAGCCGAACGGGGTGATCGGCGAGTTCCGCGGACTGAGCCAGCCCCACGTTCCGCTCTGCAGGACCCCGAGCACGATCAGCGCGAGACCGGCGATCGACAGCACGCCGCCGACCCAATCCAGGCTCGGGCGCCGCCCCGGTGGGCTGTCGCGGATCCAGCGCACCATCGCGAGGATCAGCAGCACGACGACGACCTCCCCGGCGAAGACCAGGCGCCAGGTGAGGTAGGTGGTGACCCAGCCGCCTAGTAGTGGTCCCACGGCGATTCCCGCGCCCGACACTCCACCGATGACTCCGAAGGCGACCACCCGCTCCTTCCCGGCGTAGTTGCCCGCGACCAGGGCGGCGAGCGCGGGCAGCACCAGAGCCGCTCCCAATCCTTCGATGATCGACCATCCGATAACGAGGACCCCGAGCGTCGGCGCGACCGCTGTGACGGCGGATCCGCAGCCGTAGACGATCAGGCCGATGGTGAAGGCGCGTCGCCGTCCCCACATGTCCCCGAGCTTGCCGCCGGTCACCATGAAGGCAGCCATCACGAGCGTGTAGATCGTGATGGTCGCCTGGATCGCGGTGACCTCGGTGTCGAAGTCCTCCACCAGCTGACTGATGGACACGTTCATCACCGACGTGTCCAGGACCATCAAGAACTGGGCCGTCGCGAGTGCGACCAGGGCCTGCCATCGCCTCATGGGTCGACGCTCGCTCCGTTCGACCTCGCAGCCATCGTCCGAACCGGATGACGACTGCCCGACGTCGCCGACCGCCTGACGGCAGCACAGCACAGCAGAGACAGCACGGCCGGCTCGATCGAATTCATATCTTTCTCACAGGTTCGCCGGAGCCACGTGCCAGCTGACGCGACGATGTTCGGAGAAGTCCAAGGCGAGGGCGCCTTGCTGAGAAGTGGAGACCCGATGAAGAAGCGACTCGGCAGCGTGCTAATGGCGTCCACCCTCGGCTTGGGCGGGCTCGCCGCCGGCGTGGCGCTCGCCCCCGCCATCGCCTCGGCGACTGACGGCACCTCGACCGCAGCACCTACCGCGGCATCGGCACCTGCCCCCACGCCACCGACCGCCGCCGAGCGCACCGCCGACCGGACGGCGAGGCTCAGGGACGACCTGTCCGGCCTGGTCAAGGACGGGACGCTCACACAGCAGCAGGCCGATAAGGTCGCCGACACGTTGGCGTCGAAGGCTCCTGCCGGCGGGCGCGGCGGGCCCGGTGGACACCGCGGCGGGCGCGAGGTCGGCCGCCTCGACGCTGCGGCGAAGATCCTCGGTGTCGGGCCCGAGGCGCTGCGGACCGAGCTGCAGGGCGGCAAGTCGCTCGCCGACGTCGCGACCGAGAAGAACATCTCCAAGGACGCGCTGATCAACGGCCTGGTCACGCAGGCCGAGACCCGCCTGGCGGACCGCGTCAAGTCCGGGGACATCACGCAGGCGCAGGCCGACCAGCGCAAGGCCGACCTCCGTACGCGCATCACCACTCTCGTCGACCGCAAGGGTCTGCCGGCGCGGCCGGACCACGGCGACCGCGGGCCCCGCGGCGGGGATTCGGACCAGCCGACCGGCTGATCAGCGCACCGGGCTGTTCGTGCTGCCGCTGGGGGACTGGTCGGTGACGATCACCGAATCGGCTCCCGGGCTTGCGTAAGGCACTGCGCCGAAACGCAGGAAGTGGGATGCTGCGGGCGTGGAGCGCTTTCGCGCACTCGTTCGCCGAGGCCGACGGTGAACGACCGGGCGGTCGGGGCCGTGTTGCGGCGGACCTTCACCTGGCGGACGCTGCTGACGACGCTGATCTTCGACATCGGCGGCCCGTTGTTGACCTACCGCGTTCTCCACGCTGCCGGAGTCGGCGATGTTGTGGCGCTGATCGCCAGCGGCGTGCCCCCGGCGCTGGGCGTCGGCATTGCGGGCATACGGCATGCCCGGCTGGACCTCATCGGAGCGCTAGTTCTGCTCGGTGTGGGCATCGGCGCGTCGCTCGGTCTGCTGACCCGTGAACCGAGGCTCGTCCTGCTCGAGGGGGCTGTTCCGACCCTGTTGTTCTCGATGGCCTGCCTGCTGTCGGTCCTGTTGCGGCGTCCGCTGATGTTCGTGCTGCTCCAGGCGATGGCCGGCACCCGGGGCATCACGGCGGCGGAGGTGCGTGCATGGGGGCGGGAGAGCGCCAACCGCGACGACTTCCGCGTCGTCACGCTCGTGTGGGGCTTCGCCTTCCTGGTGGAATCGCTGCTCAAGGCGACCGTCGTGCTCAGTAGCTCCACCGGTCCGGCGTTGACCTTCAGCAAGGTGGTGGCGTATCCGGTGGCGGCGGTCCTGGTGCTGTGGACCGGCTGGTATCTCAGGAGGTCCCGTCGGCGCAGGCTGCGGGTCAGGCTCGGCCTCCCCACTCAACGCAGACCGACTTCTCCCAGACCGAGGCAGTTCCTCGGCTGACCGTCCCGCGGCCCGACCGGGCTCGCTCGCTCCGCCGCGTGCGGTCACTAGTGTCCGGCGTGTGGTCATCGACGTCGCGTTCAGCCCCCCCTCCGGATGACCGCGGGAACCGCTGCCGGCCGGGCCGTCGGGGCCGGGTCACTTGCCCTCGGGGCCGTCGGGGTCGTCTTCGGCGACATCGGTACGTCGCCGCTCTACGCCTTCCGTGAGTCGATCGGTCACGCGAGCGGAGACATCTCCGACGCGGCCATCGGGACGGCCTCGCTCGCCATCTGGGCGGTGACGCTCGTCGTCACGGTCAAGTACCTGCTGTTCGTCATGCGCGCCGACAACCACGGTGAGGGCGGCATCCTCGCCCTGCTGGCACTGCTCGGCCGCTGGCTGAATCGGGACAACAAGGCGCGTTTCGGGACGAGCCGCAGGCGAACGGCCATCATGATCGGACTGCTCATCGGCGCTTCGCTGCTGCTGGGTGACGGTGCCCTCACGCCCGCGATCAGCGTGCTGTCGGCCGTCGAGGGTGTCGGCACCGTGTCGCCAACGCTCGGGGACTACGCGGTGCCGATCGCCGTCGTGATCCTCGTCCTGCTGTTCGCCGTGCAGTCGAAGGGGACAGGCAGCATCGGGCGGGTCTTCGGCCCGGTGATGGTGCTGTGGTTCCTCACCATCGCCGGGTTGGGCACGTACCGGCTGATCCAGAGCCCCGGGGTGCTCAAGGCCTTCAATCCGACCTACGCCGTCGACTACCTCTTCAGCGAGGGACTCGGCGCCTTCACGCTGCTGAGCTTCATCATCCTCACGGTCACGGGGGCGGAGGCGCTCTACGCGGACATGGGCCACTTCGGGCTGCTGCCGATCCGGCTGTCCTGGTTCGCCCTCGTCAAGCCGGCCTTGCTGCTCTGCTACCTGGGGCAGGCGGCCTTCGTGACCAAGCATCCCGACCAGGCGGCCAATGCGTTCTACGGGATGTCCCCGAACAACGCGATCACGCTCGCCCTGGTCGTGCTCGCGACCCTGGCGACGGTCATCGCCTCGCAGGCGCTCATCACGGGTGCGTTCTCCCTGGTGCGCCAGGCGGTGCAGCTCCGGCTGGTGCCTCGGTTGACGATCCGGCACACGTCGGTCGAGCACGAGGGGCAGATCTACATCCCCCTGGTCAACTACGCGATCGGTGTCGTCTGCGTGATCCTGACCGTGTCGTTCGGGTCCTCGTCGGCACTGGCCTCGGCGTACGTCTTCGCCGTCGCGGGCACCATGCTGCTCACCTCGATCGGCTTCTGCGCAGTCGCGCACGCGCTGTGGAAGTGGTCGCTCGCTCGGCTCCTGCCCGTCGCCGTCCTGTTCTTCGTCGTCGACATCTCATTCTTCGTCGCGACCGCCACGAAGATCGTGGACGGGGGTTACGTGCCCGTCGTCCTGGCCGGTGTCCTCGTCGCGATCATGGTGATCTGGCGCACCGGGCAGCACATCCTGCACGGCACGGTGCGCGCGAACGACCCGCCCTGGGACCAGACGGTCACCAGGTTGAAGGACGCCACCCGCATGCCGGTGTTCGGGGTGTTCCTCAACTCGGATGCCGACCGCCCGCCCCAGGCGCTCCTCACCGAGCTGTCGCTCGCCCGCTCGGTGCCGCAGGTCGTCCTGAGCGTGACGGTGGAGACCCAGCCCGTGCCGTTCGTCGTCGACGACGCCGACAAGGTGGTCGCGGAAAACCTCGCACCCGATGTGTGGCGGATCCTCGTCCGCGCGGGTTACTCGGAGGCCACCGACCTCCCGGCCGTCCTGGCCGGGAACGCTCGCGGGATCCACTACCCCTGGCCGGAGGACGACGGCGAGCGGATCGTCTACTTCCTGAACGAGAACACGTTCCGGGACACCCCTGAGGACGGCGGCTACATGAGCAAGCGGCCCGAAGCCATCTACAACGTGTTGCAACGGAACGCGGCGTCGCCGACGACGTTCTACTCCCTCCCGCCGCGGCAGATCGTCACGATCGGCACGCACATCGATCTCTGACGGCAGCGCCGGCGACCACGCGTTCGCCGGGGCTCGATCGGTCGAGTTGACTTCACGCGGGCTCGCGCCCACTGTCGAAGTGACAGCTATCGGCAGTTTGTCGGGTCAGGTCCTCGCTCGGTGTACATCGTGGGGCGCTTGCGTCCTCGGATCGAGGCCCGACGTGAGTGCTCCCACCTCGGCGTCGAATGCCGAGCGCCTCCGTCACCTCG
>JAVEDQ010000227.1 GCA_030840885.1 Frankiaceae bacterium | reverse complement strand
CACGTCGGACTGGAACTGCATCAGCCACGTGTTGCCCGTGGCGGCCCCGTCGACCCGGAGTTCGTCGATCGACACCCCGGACTCGCGCTGCATCGCGTCGACGACGTCGTAGGTGGACCACGCGATCGACTCGAGGACCGCGCGGGCCACGTGGGCCTTGGTGGTGCCGCGGGTGACGCCGAGCAGGGTGCCGCGGGCGGAGGCGTCCCAGTGGGGCGCACCCAGCCCGGCCAGGGCGGGCACGAAGTAGACGTCGTCGTTGGAGTCGAGGCTCGCGGCGAGCGCCTCGGTGTCTTCGGCCTTGTCGATGATCTGCAGCTCGTCGCGCAGCCACTGCACCGCGCTGCCGGTGACCAGGATGGCGCCTTCGAGCGCGTACTCGACGGGGGAGTCCTCGAGCCCGTAGGCGATGGTCCGCAGCAGCGACTTCTGGTGCTCGACGGCATCGCGACCGGTGTTCATCAGCACGAACGAGCCCGTGCCGTAGGTGTTCTTGGCCTGCCCCTGTTCGAAGCACGCCTGGGCGAACAGCGCCGCCTGCTGGTCGCCGACCGCGCCGGCCACGGGCACGGCGGCGCCGAAGAAGACCGCCGGGTCGGTCTCGCCGTAGACCTGCGACGACGGGCGGATCTCCGGCAGCAGCGAACGGGGCACGCCCATCACGTCGAGCAGTTCGTCGTCCCAGGCCACCGAGCCGATGTCCATCAGCAGCGTGCGGGAGGCGTTGGTGACGTCGGTGACGTGCAGCCGGCCGCCGGTGAGCTTCCAGATCATCCAGGAGTCGATCGTCCCGAAGGCGAGCTCGCCCTTCTCGGCCCGCTGACGCAGGCCGTCGACGTGGTCGAGAAGCCAGCGGATCTTCGTGCCGGAGAAGTAGGGGTCGATCACCAGCCCGGTCTTGGCCCGGATCATCTCGGTCAGCCCGTCGGCGGTCAGCCGGTCGCAGAACGCCTTGGTCCGGCGGTCCTGCCACACGATGGCGTTGTGGACCGGTTCGCCGGTCCGCCGATCCCAGACGACGGTGGTCTCGCGCTGGTTGGTGATGCCGATCGCGGCCACGTCGGAGGCGGCGACCCCGGCGTCCTGCAACGCCGAACCCACGACCTCCATGGAGACGCGGAAGATCTCCTCGGGGTCGTGCTCGACCCAACCCGGCCGCGGGAAGTGCTGGCGGAACTCGGAGTAGCCGCGCCCGCGGACCGCCGCGGACTCGTCGAGCACCAGGACCGTGGTCCCGGTGGTGCCCTGGTCGATTGCGACGACGTAGCGCGACACGAAAGCCTCCTCGGCTGTGTCTTCGACCGGCTCCGACTGGGCCGATCCGTGTGACCTACCCCACTTGATGGAGATCCGCAACATTCGCAGCCGTTCGGGGATCTGGTGCTCGCGCCGCAGTTCGTGGGGCGGATGTCTCGTCCGGAGGTCTCGGAATGGAATCGTTCCGACGTCGTTCGTCCGGACGGTGGACGCCGGCTCGGCTGTCCTTGCACGGTCGGGTCAGGTTAGGTTGCCCATACCAAGGTTGATCGAGGCCGCGACGGCGTCGGCCGGCACCCGGAGGTCCGTTCCTGTGCACGCACCCCCACCTGAGACGACGACGCGGGCCCGGCACCTGCCCGGGCGACGAGTGATCGGGGTCGGGGTTGCCGCACTCCCGCTGGCCCTGCTGGCCGCCTGCGGCTCCAGCAGCTCCTCGGGCTCGGCTTCGGGCGGGATCGCGGTCGAGGCGAACGACACCACCTGCGCCCCGGCCACCTCGACCGGCGTCGCGGGGACCAGCAAGTTCACGATCAAGAACGCGGGCAACAAGGTCACCGAGCTCTACGTCTACGCGCCCGGCGACCGGGTGGTCGGCGAGGTCGAGCAGGTCGGCCCGGGAATCTCCCGCGACCTCACCGTCGAACTGCAGCCCGGGAGCTACGAGCTCGCCTGCAAGCCCGGCGGTTCCGGCGACGGCATCCGCGCCCCGTTCACGGTGACGGGTGCGGCCGCGCCGGCCGCGGGCGCCGACCCCCGGCTCGCCACCGCCGTCGCGCAGTACCGCAGCTTCGTGATCGCCCAGTCCGGGGAACTGGTCACGCGTACCCAGGAGTTCGCCGCGGCCGTGCAGGCCGGCGACGTCGAACGGGCCAAGACCCTTTACCCGACGACGCGCGAGCCCTGGGAACGGGTCGAGCCGGTCGCCGAGTCGCTCGGCGACCTCGACCCGAAGATCGACGCTCGTGAGGGTGACGTCCCCGCCGCCGAGTGGGGCGGCTTCCACCGCATCGAGAAGGCGCTCTGGGTCGACAAGAACCTCGACGGGATGGCTCCGGTCGCGCAGGCGCTGGTCACCGACGTCAGCGCGGTCAAGTCGGGGATCGAGAAGGCCGATCTCACCGCCTCGAACCTGGGCAACGGCGCCAACGAGCTGCTGACCGAGGTCGCCACCGGCAAGGTCACCGGCGAGGAAGAGCGCTACTCCCACACCGACCTGTGGGACTTCACCGCCAACGTCGACGGGGCGAAGCAGGCCTACCTCCCGCTGCGCCCGGTGCTCCTCGACCGCAATCCCGCGCTCGCGCAGCAGCTCGACACCCAGTTCGCCGCCGTGGAATCGGCCTTGGCGTCCTTCGAGCGGGGCAACGGCTGGGAGCTCTACAACGCGCTGACGCCCGAGCAGACCAAGGCGCTGGCCGACCGCGTGGACGCGCTCGCCGAGCCACTGTCTCGGCTGACCGCGGCCGTTCTGCCCGCATGATGGTTTCTCCATGACCCACCGCCCGACCGCTCGCCCGCCCGCCGCGCGCACCGGCCCGACCCGCCGAGGACTCCTCGGCTGGTTCGCCGGTGTCGCCGGCGTCGGTGTGGCTGGGTCCGCCCTCGCCGGCTGCAGCTCGGGTCCGGCCGCCCGCGGCGACGCCACGACCGCGGTGTCCGCGACCTCGAGCAAGGTCGACTTCCACGGCGCACACCAGGCGGGTATCGCGACCCCGGCGCAGGATCGGCTGCACTTCGCGGCGTTCGACCTGCTGACGACGGACAAGGCCGCCGTCGTGGCGATGCTCCGCGCCTGGAGCGACGCCGCCGCCCGGATGAGCGACGGCCGCCCGGTCGACGCCTCCTACGACGCCCCGGTGCTCGACCCCGCGGCGGCGCCGGGGGACACCGGCGAGGCCGACGGCCTCAACGCCGCCCGGTTGACGATCACGATCGGCTTCGGCCGCTCGATGTTCACCAAGCTCGGCCTGACCGACAGGTTGCCACCGGGGCTGGTCGAGCTGCCCGCCTTCCCCGGCGAGCGGCTCGACGCCCGGCGCAGCGACGGCGACATCGCGATCCAGGCCTGCGCCGACGACCCGCAGGTGGCGGTGCACGCCATCCGCAACCTCGTGCGCCTCTCCCGTGGAACCGCCTCGCTGCGGTGGTCCCAGCTCGGCTTCGGGCGAACCTCGAGCAACAGCAGCAGTCAGGCGACCCCGCGCAACCTGTTCGGCTTCAAGGACGGGACGGCCAACCTCCGTGCCGAGGATCCCGCCGCCTTCGACCGCTCGGTGTGGGTCGCCCCCGACGAAGCCGGCTCACCGGCCTGGATGGCGGGCGGCTCCTATCTCGTGGCCCGCCGCATCCGGATGCTGCTGGAGGTGTGGGACCGCACCTCGCTCGGCGAGCAGGAGCAGGTGATCGGCCGCCACCGGCTCTCCGGGGCCCCGCTCGGCGCCGCCGCCGAGAACGACCCCATCCGCCTCGCCGCCCTGCCGGCCGACAGCCACGTCCGCCTCGCCCACCCCGACACCAACGGTGGCGCGGCGATGGTCCGTCGCGGCTACTCCTTCGTCGACGAGAACGACTCCCTCGGCCGACTCGACGCCGGACTGTTCTTCCTGGCCTACGTCCGTGATCCGCGTACGCAGTTCGTGCCGATCATGCAGAAGCTCGCGCAGAACGACGCGATGAACGAGTACCTCAGTCACGTCGGCAGCGGCCTGTGGGCCGTGCCTCCGGGCGTGCAGCCCGGTGGCTACTGGGGTTCGGGGTTGTTCGCCTGACCTGTGTCTGACGCGCCGCTGACGTCGGCTGGACGTCGTCTTCCGCTGTGGCGGGACCCACGTTCGTCGTCGTGCGCTATTTAGGGCACAATGACGTTGTGGAAATGATGCTGGGCACCTCCGACCAGGAGACGGGGCCCCACGACGGCCCTGTCCTGGTGGAAGGCGCTGCTCCTGCGGACGGTCCGACCCGTGAGCGCGTCGCCCGGCTCCTGCTGGAACTCGGGCCCTCCACCGCCGCGTCGCTCTCGGAACGGCTCGGGCTCTCCTCGCCGGCGGTCCGACGCCACCTCGACGCGATGGTCGCCGAGGGCATCATCAGCACGCGCGAGTCGCGCCTCCCCAGCCGTCGGGGTCGGGGACGTCCGGCCCGGTTGTTCGCCTTGACCGATGCCGGCCACGCCGCCGGGCCGACGGCCTACGACGACCTCGCCGTCGCCGCGCTCGCCTTCCTCGGCACGGCGGCCGGCGAGCAGGCCGTCGACGCCTTCGCCGCGGAGCGGGCCCAACAACTGGCCGTTCGGCTCGCCGCCAGAATCGACGGCCCGCAGTCCGTCGAGCAGGTGGGCGCTGCTTTGACCGCCGAGGGGTACGCCACCACCGTCCACGCGGTGCCGACCGGTACGCAGCTGTGCCAGCACCACTGCCCGGTGCAATCGGTGGCCGCGCGCTTCCCCCAACTGTGCGAGGCCGAGACCGAGGCCCTCTCGGAGCTGCTCGGCACCCACGTCCAACGCCTGGCCACCATCGCCCACGGCGACGGGGTCTGCACCACGCACGTGCCGGGCGCCAGC
>JAVEDQ010000208.1 GCA_030840885.1 Frankiaceae bacterium | reverse complement strand
CGTCCATTTTTTTTGCTCTACGGTGTAAACCGCTGTCAGTGGGCACAAACACACTGCGACGCTGAGTGACCGGCCCCCAGCCGATCCGAAGTAGGCCCGACGCCCTGCGTCAGCCAAACGAGCGGCCTTGGTTGTCGATCGCCGAAGCGACTTCGTCGTTCGGCGCATCTGCGCGTCCGCTGCCACCTGTCCAGCCCCTGTCTCGGTCAACCGACCGGGCCAACTCCCAAGACCCAGGAGAGCACATGGCTTCCCCTCGCACCATGAACCCCGACCAGCTGCAGGACCTGCAGGTCATCGACAGCAGTGGCACGAAGGTCGGCAAGGTGTCGACCATCTACCTGGACAACAACAACGGGCTCCCTGAGTGGGCCGCGGTCAAGAGCGGCATGTTCGGCAACCACGAGACCCTCGTCCCGCTCGCCGAGGCCCAGGCCGAGAACGACGCCCTGAAGGTTCCCTACTCGAAGGACGCCATCAAGAACGCACCGCACTGGGACCCCAGCCAGGAGCTGTCCGTCGACGACGAGAAGCAGCTGTTCGACCATTACGGCGTCTCCTACTCCGGTGAGACCGTCACGGCGGACGAGAACCAGGGCCAGAACTCGGGTCAGACCGGCCACGAGACGGGCCAGGCCGGCTACGAGACCGCCGGCCAGACCGGCCGTCAGGAGACCGACCGGTCGACCGTCGGTCACGACACGTCCGGCCCGAACACCGACGACGCCATGACCCGCTCCGAGGAGCAGCTGCATGTCGGCACGGCGCAGGTGGAGACGGGCAAGGCCCGGCTCCGCAAGCACATCGTCACCGAGCAGGTGCAGACGAGCGTCCCCGTCAGCCACGAGCGCGCCACGATCGAGCGTGAGCCGATCACGGACGCCAACCGCGGCGACGCCCTCACCGGTGGCGACCTCACCGAGGAGGAGCACGAGGTGACCCTCCACTCGGAGCAGGCCGTCGTGCAGAAGGAGACCGTCCCGGTCGAGCGTGTGCGGCTCAACACCGAGACCGTCCGCGGCGAGGAGCAGATCTCCGAGACCGTCCGCAAGGAGCAGATCGACCAGGTCGACGACGGCGGCACCGCCGGCCGCGACGACAAGCGCTGATCTTCCGAGCGCCTGAACGCCTGAACGACTGATCTCCTGAACGACCGATCCGAGCGAAAAGGCCCGGCGGCCCCGAGAGGGGCGGCCGGGCCTTTCGTCGTTACCGAGGTCCAGCGACCGTCAGACGGCGCGCAGGTAGTCGTCGAAGGACGCGCCCGTGAGGCGCTCGTAGGCCTCGACATAGCGGCTGCGGGTGGCGGCGACGACGTCATCCGGCAGCTCGGCGGCCTGCCCGTTCTTGCCGTTCTCGGTCAACCAGTTCCGGACGTACTGCTTGTCGTAGGACGGCTGGCTGCGGCCGGGGGTCCAGTCGTCGGACGGCCAGAAGCGCGACGAGTCCGGGGTGAGGACCTCGTCGGCGAGGCGGAGCGTGCCCGTCCGGTCGCGGCCGAACTCGAACTTGGTGTCGGCCAGCAGGATCCCCCGCTCGGCAGCCATCGTGGTCGCCCGCCGGAAGATGCCCAGCGTGAGCCGCTCGAGCTCGTCGGCCTGCGCCTTGCCGAGCGTCGCCACCGCGTCGTCGCGGGTGATGTTCTCGTCGTGCTCGCCCTGCGGCGCCTTGGTCGACGGGGTGTAGATCGGCTCGGGCAGCTGGTCGCCGTCGACGAGGCCGGGCGGCAGCTGGTGGCCGGAGACGGCCCCGGTGCGCTGGTAGTCCTTCAGCCCGCTACCGGTGAG
This sequence comes from Frankiaceae bacterium, assembly GCA_030840885.1. Lineage (GTDB taxonomy): Bacteria > Actinomycetota > Actinomycetes > Frankiales > Frankiaceae > JAVEDQ01. The sequence goes on along the minus strand of JAVEDQ010000208.1, from coordinate 1,351 downwards.
GTAGCCGCGGGCAACGCACTCGACCGGGAACATGTCGAGGCGGCGGCACAGCATCGAGCGGCCGCGCAGCTGGTCGGCGTACGGCTGCAGCGCGTCGGGGTACTCCGCGACGCGGGCCGTCAGCAGGTGCGAGGGAACCAGATCGGCGAGCTGGTCGAACCACCAGAGTGAGAGCGCGGTGAGGACGGCGCCCTTGTCCGGGATCTCCGTCGGCAGGATGACGTCGTAGGCGCTGATGCGATCGCTGGCGACGAGAAGGATGGCGGGCTCGCCGTCCGGACCGTCGACCGCGAACATCTCGCGGACCTTTCCGGATCCGAGGTGGGTCAAGCCGGAGAATGAAGAAGCAGCGAGCGGCACGCGGCCCACGGTATCGGTCCGACCGGCCCTGCCCGAACGAGAGGTGAGCACGTGTCCGGGCTCTCGCAGAACCTGCACACCGGCCTCGCCGTCGTCCTGCTGCTCGCCCTCGCCCTTGCGGCCATGACGGTGGCGAGCATCCCGCTGCGGTTCTCGGCCGCGACGGCGACGGGCCGGGCGGTGGTGCAGCTCGCCGCGGTCGGCCTGCTGCTCACCGGCGTGCTCCGCGCACCCCTCGCGGTCGCGGCCTTCCTGGCGTTGATGCTGACCGTCGCCTGCGCGACGACGACGAAGCGGCTGCGGGCGAGCCGGCTCGGCAAGCGGCTGTGGCCCTCGGTGCTGGCCGCCAGCCTGGCCGGTGCGGTGCCGACGGTCGCACTCGCCTTCGCCGCGGGTGCGCTGCCGGCCTCCGGCCGCTACCTGCTGGCGCTCGGCGGGATCGTTCTCGGCAACACGATGACCGCGTCGACCCTGACCGGGCGTCGCCTGCACGACGCGCTGCTCCGGCGCCGGGACGAGGTGGAGGGCTGGCTGGCCCTCGGAGCCACGCCACGGCAGGCGGTGGCGCCGATGGCGCGGGACGCCGTCACCGAGGCACTCATCCCGGGGATGGACCAGACGCGCACCGTCGGGCTGGTGACGCTGCCGGGAGCACTCGTCGGCGCCCTCGCCGGGGGAGCCAGCGCCGCAGGTGCCGCGCGCTTCCAGCTGCTCGTCCTCATCGCGTTGCTGGCCGCGCAGTCCCTCTCGGCGACGACCCTGGCCTACCTGCTGGGTAACCCGGCGACGTTGCCCGAGGTTCCCCAGAACTGACGGGCGGCGCCCGACGAACTCAGCCCTGGGCGTTGCCCGTGACGTTCCAGCTGCGCAGGGCGAGGCTCGGCGCGAGGAAGCTCTGGCTCGCGTCACCGAGCAGCTCGACCGCGCCACCGACGCCGAGCACGTTGCCGGGTGCCAACGCCTCGGCGTAGGACTGCGTGAACCGGACGTT
>JAVEDQ010000196.1 GCA_030840885.1 Frankiaceae bacterium | reverse complement strand
GGTCAGTCGTCGCTGTCCTTCAGGTCCTTCTTGACGACCTTGCCGGTGGCGTTGCGGGGGAGCTCGTCGATGAAGTGGACGTCGCGGGGCACCTTGTGGCGCGCGAGGTTCTCCTTCACGTGCGACTGGATCGCGTCCTCGTCGACCGAGCCCTTGCCGTCCTTCACGACGTAGGCGGCCAGCCGCTGACCCATCTTCTCGTCGTCGACGCCGATGACCGCGACCTCGCGGACGCCGTCCATCTTGGAGATCAGGTCCTCGACCTCGGCGGGGAACACGTTCTCGCCGCCGGAGACGATCATCTCGTCGTCCCGGCCCTCGATGAACAGCCGGCCCTCCTCGTCGAAGCGGCCGACGTCGCCGCTGGCGACCAGGTCACCCATACGGTCCTTGTCCTGGCCGCCGGTGTAGCCGCTGAAGATGAACGGGTTGCCGACGAAGATGCGGCCGACCTCGCCTTGCTTCACCTCCTCGCCGGACTCCTGGTCGATCAGCTTGATCGTGGTGCCCATGACCAGGCGACCGGCGGTACCAGGGGCGTCCCGCAGATCCTTGGGGCTCGCGACCGTGGCGTACGCGACCTCGGTGGAGCCGTACAGGCTGTAGATGACGTCACCGAACGCGTCCATGAACTTCGTCGCCAGATCGCCCGGCATCGCCGAACCGCTGACCGCGACGACCTTCAGGCTCGAGGTGTCGTACTTCTCGCGGACCGACTCGTCGAGTTCCATCATCCGCTGCAGCATCACCGGCACGGCGACCAGGCCGCTGGCCTTGGTGTCCTGGATCTGCTTCAGCACGTTCTCGGGATCGAACTTGCGCGACAGGACGATCGTGCTCGACAGCATCAGCGCGAGGCCGAGGTGCGCCATGCCCCAGGCGTGGAAGATCGGCGCGGCGATGACCGTGGTCCCGCGGGCCTTCAGCGGGATCTTCGACAGGAAGGCGGCGGCCGGCTCGGGACCCTCGACCGAACGCGGTGCGCCCTTCGGCTTGCCCGTGGTCCCGCTGGTCAGGATGATCTGCCGGCTGCGGTGCTTCGGGCGGCCGAGCTTGGTCTCCGTCTCGATCAGGTCCTGGAGGGTGAGCTTGTCGCCCTTCACGTCCGCCTCGTCCTCGGCGACGTAGCCGAGGATGTAGAGCATGTCGTCCTTCGCCTCGTCGAAGAGGCTGTCGAACTCGGCGTCGTAGATGACGGCCTTGGCGTCCTCGCTCTCACAGACGTCGGCGATCTGCGGCGCACCGAAGCCGGTGTTGAGCAGCACGGCGTCGGCGCCGACCTTGGCCAGCGCCGAGAGCGTCAGCAGCATCCAGCGGGTGTTGCGCATGAGGACGCCGACCGCGGCGCCCTCCTTCACACCCTTGTCGGCGAGCGCCGTCGCGATGGCGCTGGACTGCTCGTCGATCTCGGTGAACGTGAGGCTGCCGAAGTCGTCGATGAGGGCCTTCTCCTGCGGCCAGCGCGCGGCCCCGACCCCCCAGCCGGTGGCCGGGGTGAAGCCCCAGCGGGCCAACGCGAGGCCCATCTTCACGAGCTGGTCTGGCCGGGCCGGCTTGATGACCCCCGTCCCGGCGAGCACCCGGAAGACGTCGACCTTCTCGTTGACCTTGCTTGCCACACCACTCGGCCCGCTCTTCACGAGCCCGCCGATGGTGTCGACCCACTTCGAGTCACTAAGCCCCATGCTGCTCCCCGTTCCCCGGACCATCGGTTCTTGACACCGACGATGTCTCACGAGAGGGACCGTCCGGTGGCAGGGAGGCCGGATACGCCGCCCGGGCCGCCCGGTGGCGCCCCCCTCTCCGCCTAGGGATCACCCGCGGACACGTCCGGGAAACACGCACGGACACAGTGAGTGAACAGTCGTACCCCTGGGGCCGTGCGACTCAGTCGGCGCAGCGTCAGTCGGTGCAGCGTCAGTCGGTGCGCCGGTACACGAGCTTCGACGTCGCCTGGTCGGTCGGCGTCAGCCGGACGTAGGCCAGGTTCACGTGCGGCGGCCGGGTCGCGACGAACGTGAGCGTGTCCGCGACGTCCTCGGCGGTCAGCGGCGTCATTCCCGCGTACACCGCGTCGGCCTTGTCCTGCGAGCCCAGCCGGACCAACGAGAACTCGGTCTCGACGAGACCGGGAGCCACCTCGGTGACCCGCAGCCCGGTGCCGAGCAGCTCGATCCGGAGCGTCTCGGTGATGGCGTGCAGCGCGTGCTTGGCCGCGGTGTAGCCGCCGCCGCCCTGGTAGGTCTCGACCCCTGCCACGGAGCCGATCGAGATGATGTGGCCGGCCTCGGCGGCTCGGAGCGCCGGCAGCAGCGCCCGGGTGACCCGCATCGTCCCGAGGACGTTGGCGTCGTACATCCACTGCCACTGCTGCTCGTCGGCCTCCACGACGGGGGTGACCCCGAGCGCCCCGCCGGCGTTGTTGACCAGCACGTCGCACCGCTCGATGCCGGCGGCGAAGGCATCGACCGACGCCTGGTCGGTGACGTCGAGCTGCTCGGCCCGGGCGGCAGGGCCGATCGCCTCGGCGACCTCGGTGAGCCGGTCGAGGCGGCGGGCGCCGAGGACGACGGAGAAGCCGGCGGCGGCCAGCGCGCGGGCGGTGGCGGCGCCGATGCCGCTGCTCGCCCCGGTGACGACGGCGACGCGGGCAGGTGCGGCTGGCGACGTGGGAGCGGTGCTCATGAGGCCGATCGTGCCAGGTCGGCGCCGGACCTCGAACGGCGGAGCCAACGGACGGCTGACCTGGCAGAGTTCACGCAGTGGCGAACCCCCGGTCGGCGATGAACCCGTGACGGACTCCTCCGCGACAATCGGCCGCGCGCTGCGGCTAGCCGGGACGCCACTGCCGGTGGTCGGTCGGGCCCGGGTCTACGCCTGCGGCATCACGCCCTACGACACGACGCATCTCGGTCATGCCGCGACCTTCGTCTGGGTCGATCTCGCGGTCCGGGTGCTGCGTTCGCTGGGCGTCTCCGTCGAGCTGTGCCGCAACGTGACCGACGTCGACGACGACATCCTCCGTGCCGCGCAGCGGGCCGGAACGCCCTACGACCAGCTCGCCGCCGTGCAGCAGTTCCGGTTCGACCGCGACATGGCGGCACTCGGTGTGCGGGCCCCCGACCACGAGCCGCGGATCCACCGCCACGTCGACGACGTCGTCCGGCTGGCCTCGCACCTGGTGACGCGGGGCAGTGCCTACGTCGCC
>JAVEDQ010000188.1 GCA_030840885.1 Frankiaceae bacterium | reverse complement strand
AGCTACAGCGACTTCCCGACCATCCTGACCTCGATCGAGCAGCGGCTGTTCGCGCTGCCCGGCGACACCGTCGTCCACACCGGGCACGGCGACGACACGAGTGTGGCTGCCGAGGCACCGCACCTCGACGAGTGGCGGGCTCGCGGCCACTGAGTCTCCGAACCGTGATGTCCTCGCGCGCAGCGGGCAGGACCACCGGGTGACTCAAGCGACCCGCGTGACCCGAGACATCCGTGCCGTCCGTCTGAACGCCCACAACCGGCCGGTGTCCGTCGAGAGCGTGGCGCTCGGCGAGCCGGACCAGGGCGAGACGGTCGTCGAGATGGTCTACGGCGGCCTCAACCCGGTGGACGCCTACGCCGCCAAGGGCCTGGTCGCGCCGGACGGTCCGCTCCCGCGCACCCTCGGCAGCGAGGGCGCCGGCACGCTGGACGGCCGGAATGTCCTCGTCGCCGGCGGAGGGCTGGGTGCGACCCGCGACGGCGTCTGGGCCCAGGCCGTCACCACCCCCGAGGTCGCCGTCGTGGAGCTGCCCGACGGCGTGGACCTCCAGCAGGCAGCAGCCCTGGGCGTGGCCGGCCTGACCGCCTTCCACGTCGTGGAGACCGTCGGCCGGATCGGCCCGGACGACCGGGTGCTCGTCCTCGGCGCGAGCGGCGGGGTCGGCGGACCGATCTGCAGCTTCGCCGCCTCCACCGGAGCGACCGTCGTCGGGCAGACCGGCAGCGAGGACAAGGTGGCAGCGATCCGGGAGACCGGTGCGTCGGACGTCCTCGTCTGCGACGCCGACGGACTCACCGAGGCCGCTGCGCAGTTCCGCCCCACGGTCGTCGTCGATCCGCTGGGTGGGGCGTTCACTCCAGCCGCCCTTGGCGCGATGCAGAAGCGCGGCCGCCTGGTCGTCTACGGCACCAGCGCCGGGCCGGACGTGCAGCTGAACCTGCAGCAGGTCTACCGCAACCAGCTGAGCATCCTCAGCTACGCCGGACTCATCCTGTCCCCCGAACAACGCCGGACCGGGCTCGAGAAGGCCCTGCGCGTCCTCGCCGACGGCCGCATGCACATCCGCATCGACCGGGTGCTGCCGCTCGACCAGGTGACCGACGCCTTCGACCTGATCGCCGACCGCGGCCTGTCCGGCAAGGTCCTGCTCGACTGCCGCTGATCGACCGCCGCAGACCGCCTGCACGTTCCCGCACGAAGGAGACACAGATGGAGTACCGCACGCTCGGTCGGACCGGGGTCCAGGTCAGCGAGCTGTGCCTCGGCGCCATGATGTTCGGCGCCTGGGGCAACCCCGACCACGACGACTCGATCCGCATCATCAACCGCGCCCTCGACGCCGGCATCAACTTCGTCGACACCGCCGACGTCTACTCCGCCGGCGAATCCGAGGAGATCGTGGGCAAGGCCCTGGTCGGCAAGCGCGATGACGTCGTCCTCGCGACGAAGGCGCACGTCCCCATGGGCAAGGACCCGAACATGCGCGGCAACTCGCGGCGCTGGCTCGTGCGCGAGGTGGAGGCGAGCCTCCGCCGGTTGCAGACGGACTGGATCGACCTGTACCAGATCCACCGCCCCGACCCGGCGACCGACATCGACGAGACGCTCGGTGCCCTGACCGACCTCGTGCGCGCCGGCAAGATCCGCTACTTCGGCAGCTCGACGTTCCCCGCCTCGCAGATCGTCGAGGCGCAGTGGACCGCCGAGACGCGGCAGCGCGAGCGGTTCGTCACCGAGCAGCCGCCGTATTCGCTGCTGGTCCGCGGCATTGAGGCCGAGGTGCTGCCGACCGCGCAGAAGTACCGCATGGGCGTCATCCCGTGGAGCCCGTTGGCGGGTGGGTGGCTGACCGGTAAGTGGCGTCTCGGCCAGGACGCGCCGAGCTCCAGCCGTGCCGACCGCATCCCCGGGCGCTACGACCTCGGCTTGGAGGCGAACCAGCGGAAGCTGGCTGCGGCGGATGCGCTGGCGGTGCTGGCCGAGGACACCGGCATCACGCTGATCGAGATGGCTCTGGCGTTCGTGCTGCGGCATCCGGCGGTGACGTCGCCCATCGTCGGACCACGGACCATGGAGCAGCTCGAGTCACAGCTCGGGGCCGTCGACGTGACCCTTTCGACCGACGTGCTGGACAGGATCGACGAGATCGTGCCGCCCGGGACGACCTTCAGCGGCGCCGACGCCGGGTACGTGCCGCCGGCCATCACCGATGCTCAGTTGCGGCGGCGCTGACCCGGTCGCGAGAACAGCAGGTAGATCCTGAACCGGACCCGCTTGGCCCACGACGGCCGGGCGGGCCGGTCGGGTTCCTGCCAAGGTGGGCGGGCCTGGACGGCACGGCCGTGTGCGGACAGCTCGCGCTGCTCGGCCGCTGCGATCCAGGACCGGTCAAACTCCTCCGCCGGGAACTCCGCTGGAAACTCGCTTGGCTCGGGGCCAGGCCCGTGGTCGTTCGTCACGGTCATGACAACGATCCAATGACCGGACTGGTGCCGCCCTAGAGTCCGGGGATGACCTCGGGTGCGTTCGCGCTCCGCCGGATGACGGCCCGGCGTATCGACGAGCAGCACCGCGTCTCGACACCGCTCGAGCTGCTCTTCGACCTGACCTTCGTGGTCGCGGTCTCCCAGATCGCCCGCGAGCTCGGGCACGGTATCGCCGACGACCACCCGGGCGACGCGATCCCGGCCTACCTGATGGTCTTCTTCGCCATTTGGTGGGCGTGGATGAACTTCACCTGGTTCGCCTCCGCCTACGACACCGACGACGTGCCCTACCGGCTGCTGACCCTGGTTCAGATGGGCGGGGTGCTGGTGCTCGCGGCCGGCGTGCCGGGCGCGTTCGAACGGCGGGACTTCACCGCCGTGACCCTCGGGTACATCGTGATGCGGGTGGCGATGCTGGCCCAATGGTCCCGCGCGGCCCGGGCCGACCCCGACCGCCGCGCCACGGCGCTGCGCTACGTCGCCGGGACCGCGCTGGTGCAGGCGGGATGGTTGCTTCGGCTGGCCCTGCCGGATTCCTGGGGGACGTGGTCGTTCCTGGTCCTCGTCGTCGCCGAGCTGTTGGTCCCGGTGTGGGCCGAACGCGGCAGCGTGACGACCTGGCATCCGCATCA
>JAVEDQ010000171.1 GCA_030840885.1 Frankiaceae bacterium | reverse complement strand
GCAGCTGACCGACGAGATCAGCAAGCGCAAGGGCTGAGTCCCGGTCCCCACCGAAGGGCGGCTTCCCCAATGCGGGGGAGCCGCCCTGTCGCGTCTCATTGGGGGCGTTCCGGCAGCAGGTGCCGGGGCAGACTCGCGGTATGCGGGCATTGGTCACCGGCGCGACCGGGTACATCGGCGGCCGGCTCGTCCCGCGCCTTCTCGCGGCCGGCATCGAGGTCCGCGCCATGACGCGGAGCGCGTCGCGGCTGTCCGGGGCCCCTTGGCGCCATCAGGTTGAGGTCGTCGAGGCCGACGCGCTGGAGCCCGAGACGCTCGTGCCCGCCCTGGCCGGCGCCGACGTCGCCTACTACCTCGTGCACTCCATCGACTCGGGCACGGAGTTCGGGGAGACCGACCGGCAGGCGGCGGAAGCGTTCGCCTCGGCCTGCGCGGACGCAGGTGTGCGCCGGATCGTGTACCTCGGTGGCCTGCTGCCCGCCCAGCAGGAGCTGAGCGAGCACCTGCGCAGCCGGGCCGAGGTGGGTGACATCCTGCTGGCCTCCGGTGTACCGACGGCGGTGCTGCAGGCGGCCATCATCCTGGGCAGTGGCAGCGCGTCGTTCGAGATGCTGCGCCACCTGACCGACCGGCTGCCCGTCATGACCGCGCCGCGCTGGGTCGAGACCCGCACCCAGCCCATCGCGGTGCGCGACGTGCTGCGGTACCTGGTCGGCGCGGCGAACCTCCCTTCGAAGATCTCCCGCCGCTTCGACATCGGCGGCCCGGACGTGCTCACCTACCGCGAGATGATGCAGCGCTACGCGGCCGTCGCCGGCCTGCGGAAGCGACTCATCATCGGCGTCCCGCTGCTCTCACCCGCTCTCACCTCGCAGTGGGTCGGGCTCATCACGCCGGTGCCGGCGCAGCTTGCGCGCCCGCTCGTCCGATCGTTGGCCAACGAGGTCGTCTGCTCCGAGCACGACATCGTCGACTTCATCCCCGACCCGCCCGAGGGTCTGCTCGGGGTCGACGACGCCATCCGGTTGGCGCTGCTGCGCGTGCGCGAGTCGACCGTGACCAGCCGCTGGTCGGATGCGCCCTGGCCGGGGGCACCGAGCGATCCGCTGCCGAGCGATCCGGACTGGGCCGGGGGACGGCTGTACCGGGACATCCGCAGCCGGGTCGTGTCGGCACCGCGGGACGCGGTCTGGCGCCAGGTGGAGCGCATCGGCGGGCAGACCGGTTGGCACTCGACGCCGGCCGCGTGGGCGGCCCGTGGTGCCCTCGACGTGCTCGCGGGCGGGATGACCCACCGGCGCGGACGCCGCGACCCGCAGCGGCTGTCGGTCGGCGAATCGGTCGACTTCTGGCGGGTCGAGCACCTCGAGCGGGGCGAGATCCTGCGCCTGCGGGGCGAGATGAAGATGCCCGGCCTCGCCTGGCTGGAATGGCGGATCGAGCCGGCCACGGACGCCGGCCCGACCGGTTGCACGCGCATCACCCAGCGCGCCCTGTTCCACCCGCGCGGGCTCGCCGGCGACCTCTACTGGTGGGCCGTCGCGCCCTTCCACGGCATCATCTTCGGCGACATGATCGCGGGGCTGTCGGTCGCCGCCGAGGCCGAGGCGTTGCTGCCCGCGGACGCGTGCCGGACCTCGACCGGTGCCGCGGCCGAACCGGCGCACATCGAGGGTGCGGTCACGCTGGCGACGCCCGACCCAACGACGGATGCGACGACGGATGCCATGACGGACCCGACGAACCCGACGCCGACCGGGGAGCTCCGATGACCACCGGGCCGGACCTGCCGTCGGTGCTCGAGTCGACGCTCCATGCCCCGCTCCGAGCCCGCCTGGAAGCCGGCGAGGGTGGCCCACCACCCGCGCCGCCGTGGGACACCAGGGTTTCGGCCGTCCTGTGGTGGCACCGCGCCTCGCCGGCTGCGCTCGCCCACGTGCCGTCCGCGCTGCGGGACTTCAAGACCCTTCCGATCACCGTGGGCGCACTCGTCCGCTATCAGGAGAGTCCCGTCGGGTCCTACTCCGAGGTGTTCGCCTCGCCGGTGCTGCTGCGCCGCCGCGGCCTGCCCGCCGTCACCGTGCCGTTCATCGCTGTCGACTCGCTGGCGAGCGTGGTGGGCGGTCGAGCCGGTTGGAATCTGCCGAAGACGCTGGCCCGCGCCCTGTGGCCCGCAGACGGACCCGCTCGGCTCGAGACCGACGAATGGTCGGTGTCGGTCGGCGTCACCCCCGCTACCCGAACCGGGGCGGGACCGCTGCTCCCACTGCGCGGCGCGCTCCCGGTCATCCAGGCCTCGCCCGACGGAGGCCGACGCCGCAGCACCGTCCGGCTTCGTGGCCGGGCCCGATTCAGCCGCGCCGACGTCTCCACCCGAGGGCCCTCGCTACCCCAGTGGCTGCTCACCGGTCGGCACCCCTGCCTGACCATCTCCGGCGCGAGGATGCAGATCACGGCACCCGAGCGTTCCGTCTGAGTCAGTCGCGGCGCCCGTGCCCATACCCTGGAAGCCGTGAGCTATCTGGATCATGCGGCGACGACGCCGATGGTTCCGGCCGCGATCGCGGCGATGACCGAGGCGCTGGCCGAGGTCGGTAACGCCTCCGCCCTGCACGCAAGCGGGCGACGGGCCCGCCGGGTCGTCGAGGAATCGCGGGAATCGATCGCCGGCGCGCTCGACGCACGGCCGTCGGAGGTGCTGTTCACCGGCGGGGGTACCGAGAGCGACAACCTCGCTCTCAAGGGTCTCTACTGGGCCCGGCACGCCGCCGACCCCCGCTGCCGCCGCGTGGTCATCAGCGCCGTCGAGCACCACGCCGTGCTCGACGCCGCCGAGTGGCTCGCCGCCGAGCAGGGCGCGGAGGTCGTGCTGCTGCCGGTCGACGCCGTCGGCCGGGTCGAACCCGCCACCCTCCGTTCCATCCTGGCTGCCGACCCGGGCTCGGTGGCCCTGGTCAGCATCATGTGGGCTAACAACGAGATCGGGACCGTGCAGGACATCGCCGCCCTGGCCGCGGTCGCCGGCGAATTCGGGGTCCCGTTCCACAGCGACGCCGTGCAGGCCGTCGGCGCCCTGCCGGTGTCGTTCGCCGCCAGTGGTGTCGACGCCCTGACCGTCACCGGCCACAAGTTCGGCGGCCCGTACGGCGCCGGCGCCCTGCTGCTCCGGCGCGGCCTGGATGTCACGCCGCTGACCCACGGCGGCGGGCAGGAACGCGAGGTGCGCTCCGGGACCCTCGACGTGCCGACCATCCGCGGGCTGGCCGTCGCCACCGCGCTCGCCGTCGAGGAGCAGCCCGAACGCGCCGCGCGCATCGGCGCCCTGCGTGACTCGCTGCTCGCCGGAGTCTTCGCCGCGGTGCCCGACGCGCTGTTGAACGGGGCTGCACCGGGCCCGTCCCGGCTCCCCGGCAACGCCCACCTCTCGTTCCCCGGCTGCGCCGGCGACAGCCTGCTGATGCTGCTCGACGCCCGCGGGGTCGAGTGCTCCACGGGCTCGGCCTGCTCGGCCGGGATCGCCCGGCCGTCCCACGTCCTGCTCGCGCTCGGCAGCGACCACGACCGGGCCCGCGGTTCGCTGCGGTTCTCGCTCGGGCACACCTCCACCGCCGCCGACGTCCGTGCGCTCGTCGAGGCCATCGGTCCCGTCGTCGAGCGGGCCCGTCGGGCGGGGGCGCTCACCGGCGCCCGCCGCAGCTGAGAAGGGGCTGACACCGTGCGCGTCCTGGCCGCGATGAGTGGTGGCGTCGACTCCGCGGTGGCGGCCGCGCATGCCGTCGACGCCGGCCACGACGTGACGGGCGTGCACCTCGCGTTGTCGGCGAAGCCCGTCTCGGCGCGCGAGGGGGCACGCGGCTGCTGCACCCTCGACGACGCCCGCGACGCGCGTCGCGCGGCGGACGTCCTGGGCATCGCGTTCTACGTCTGGGACCTCGCCGAACGGTTCCGCGAGGACGTGATCGACGATTTCGTCGCCGAGTACGCGGCCGGGCGCACCCCCAACCCGTGCCTGCGCTGCAACGAGCGGATCAAGTTCGCCGCCGTCCTCGACCGCGCGCTCGCGCTTGGGTTCGACGCCGTGGTCACCGGGCACCACGCCCGCCTCGACCCCGGGTCGCCGCCGGTGCTGCGCCGCAGCGTCGACGCCGGCAAGGACCAGTCCTACGTGCTCGGCACGCTGCGGCCGGAGCAGCTCGAACATGCGATGTTCCCCCTCGGCGGCATCACGAAGGCGCAGGTGCGCCGGGAGGCGGCCGAGCGCGGGCTCGCCGTCGCCGACAAGGCCGACAGCACCGACATCTGCTTCATCGCCTCGGGCGACACCTCGGGCTGGCTGCACGACCGGCTCGGTTCCCAGCCGGGTCCCGTCGTCGACGTCGACGGCGCCGTGGTCGGTCAGCACGACGGGGCGTACGCGTTCACCGTCGGGCAGCGCAAGGGACTCGCTCTCGACCGTCCCGCCGCCGACGGTCGGCCCCGCTACGTGCTCGGCATCTCCCCGGTGGACAACACCGTCACCGTCGGGCCGGCCGAAGCGCTGGACGTCACCCGGCTGACCGCTGCCGAGTCGACCTACTCCGGCCCGCCGGTGGCCTGTCTCGCGCAGATCCGGGCGCACGGTGCGGCCGTGCCCGCCACCGCCGAGGGGGACGGCGGCGCGTTGACGGTCACGCTGCACCAGCCGATCCGGGGCATGGCACCGGGTCAGGCCGTCGTGCTCTACGACGACGAGCGCGTCCTCGGTGGTGGCAGGGTCGTGTCCGCGGCGTGAGATCGACGGGGTAGCTTTCCTCCGTGGCCGAGTTCGTCTATCCACCGGTGATCCGGACCGCGCTCGGGCTGTTCCGGGCGTTGGGTCTGAAGCTCGATGTCCAGGGCGCGGAGCACGTGCCCGCGACCGGCGGCGCCGTGCTGGCGAGTACGCACGTCAGCTACCTCGACTTCATCTTCGTCGGGCTGGGTGCGCACCCGAAGCGGCTGGTCCGCTTCATGGCCAAGAAGCAGGTCTTCGACCACCCGGTGAGCGGCCCGCTGATGCGCGGGATGCACCACATCCCGGTCGACCGCAAGGCTGGCGCCGCCGCCTACGACGAGGCGTTGCGGGCGTTGAAGGAGGGCGAGCTGATCGGCGTCTTCCCCGAGGCGACGATCAACCGGGCCTTCGACGTGAAGACGCTGAAGACCGGGGCGGCCCGGCTGGCGCTCGAGAGCGGCACCCCCCTCATCCCCGTCGCCATCTGGGGCACCCAGCGGATCTGGACCAAGGGACGGCCCCGCAACTTCCGCAAGCGGGGCGTGCCGGTCACCATCGTCGTGGGCGAGCCGATCCCCGTCGCGCCCGGGGACGACCTCGTGCAGGTCACCGAGCGGCTCCACGACCGGTTGCGCGTGATGCTCACGCACGCCCAGGACACCTATCCCGATGCCCCTGAGGGTCCCGACGACGCCTGGTGGTTGCCGGCCCGGCTCGGCGGTACGGCGCCGACGGTGGAGGAGTCCCGCCGGATGGACGCCGAGGACTTCGAGAACCGCTGAACTTCGAGAACCGCTGAACTTCCAGAACCGCCGAACTTCCAGAACCGCTGAACAGCCCCGCAGGTCGATAGCGTGACGCCGTGACCACGCCCCCCGCGCCCGCCTGGCCCGGAACTGCCTGGCCCTCCGCAGCCGCCACCGGCGTCGGCTCACTGCCCGGCACCGACGCCGACGAAGCCGTCCGGCTGGTCCTCGAAGCGCTGCCCGACTTCCCGCACCTGCCCGAGCTGCCGAACCGCGGGGGCGGCGCCGACATGGTCGGCCGCAGCGCCGCCGTCCTGTCCGATCTGCACGTCGACGCGCAACCCTCCGGCTGGCGGCTGCTCCCCGGTGGCGCCGGGGCCGGACGCGACGAGCGGCGGGCGGAC
>JAVEDQ010000166.1 GCA_030840885.1 Frankiaceae bacterium | reverse complement strand
AGCCACGGGCCGGGAACCGCGCCGGCACCGAGAGCCCGCGCGACGACCTGCGCGTCGAGGATGCCGAGACCGAGGCCGTCGTGCTTCTCGGGCACCGTGACCGCGAGCCAGCCGTACTCGGCGAAGGCGTTCCACAGCTCGCGCGGGTGGCCGTCGCCGTCGGTTTCGTCGTAGACCTTGCGCACGGCAGCGAGGTCGAAGCGGTCCCGCAGGTAGTCCCGGACGCTCGCGTCGAGCGCCCGCTGTTCGTCGGTGAGTCCGAAGTCCATGAGTGCTGTCCGTCCTTACCGAGGGTTAGCGGGGCAGGCCGAGCACGCGCTCGGCGACGACGTTGCGCTGCACCTGGCCGGAACCGCCCCAGATGGTCACGGAGCGGCTGTAGAGACCCTGGTTCTGCAGCGCGGACAGATCGGATATCTCGGCGCCGTCGTCGAAGGGCTGCCGGACGGTGACGTTCGGGCCGAGGATCTCGTCGAATGCTTCGAACAGGTCCTGCATCGTCTCCGACCACTGCAACTTCGTCATCGACGCCTCGAAGCCGAGGTCACGGCCCGTCTCGGTCGCCGAGAGCACGTGGAAGGAGTGGTACCGCAGGCACTCGAGTTCGGTGACGACGGCGGCGAGGTTGGCGCGCAGCACCGGGTCCTCGGCGGCCGTGCGGCCGTCGCGGTAGGTGGAACGGGCGGCGGCGACGATGCCGGCGAGCTGCTGGCGCATCGCGGTGTACATGCCGAACGCCGAGGCGCCGCGCTCGAAGGAGAGCAGCAGCATCGCGGTCTGCCAGCCGTTGCCGATGCCACCGAGGTTCGACTCGATCGGGACCCGGGCGTCGGTGAAGAACACCTCGCCGAACTCCTGGTCGCCGCTCATTGTGGTGATGGGCCGGGCCTCGACGCCGGGCTGGTCCATGTCCATCAACATGAGCGACAGGCCCTGGTGACGCTGCGAGCCGGGCTCGGTACGGACGAGCGCGAACAGCTTGTCGCCGTGGACGGCCTGCGTGGTCCAGACCTTCTGCCCGTTGACGACGTACTCGTCACCGTCCTGCACGCCACTGGTGCGGATGGCCGCGAGGTCGGAACCGGCGCCCGGCTCGGAGAAGCCCTGACACCAGATCTCCTCGTTCCGGAGGATCGCGCCGATGATGTCGCGCTTCTGCTGCTCGCTGCCGAGCACGGCGACCGTGGGCGCGAGGTAGGTGAGCCCGAGCTGGTTGGCGCCGCGAGGGGCCCGCGCGCGGGTCATCTCCTCGTCGTAGATCGCCTTCATGCCCTCGGTGCCCCCGCGGCCGCCCCACTCCTTCGGCCAGGCGATGCCGGCGAACCCGGCCTTGGCCTTCTCGGCCTCCCACTGGCGACGGCGGTTGAACGCGTCGTTCCGATCGATGGAGTCCCAGAAGCCCGGACGGCTCCACTCGGCGGGCAGGGTCGACTCGAGGTACGAACGCAGCTCCGTGCGGAACGCTTCTTCCTCGGCCGTGAAGCTCAGATCCACGTCGGGTCCCCTTTCGCGAGGACGGGTCCCGGAGGCGGCGGACGCCGAGCGGGACTGGTGTGCAGAAGACAGGGTGTACAGAAGACAATCAGCGGCTGACGAGACATACTGCCGATGTGTCTCGCAGCCTACGCCTGGATGCCGGGAACGTAACAGGGGTCACTTCCTCCCCTGTTGCCCCGGACGGGCAGCCTCACGCGGGCGATGCGGCTGTGGCGCGACTGCTGCCCGAGGGCACCGCACCGCCGCCGTCGATCCCCCCGGCGGTCTTCGACGCCGCCCAGCGCCGCATCCGTGCACTCGAGCGGCTGGACATGCGGGCTCTCGCCGCTGAACTGGGTGTCGGGCGGGCGACCCTCTACCGCTGGGTCGGCAGCCGGGACGCGTTGCTCGGCGAGGTGTTCTGGTGGCGGGCCCGGCACTCGCACGCGCGCTCACTACGGGTGTCCGCCGAGCTCATCGGGCGGGACCGGATCCTCACCGCCTACTCGGGGTTCCTGACAGCGGCACAACAGGACCCGTCCCTGCACCGCTTCCTCGCCGCCGAACCGGAGGTGGCGATGCGGGTGCTCACCTCGCGGGCGGCCCGGGTGCAGGCGGGGTCCCTCGCCGTGTTCGAGGCGCTGCTCGCCGAGGAGGCCGACGCCGGCCGCCTCCGCCTGCCCGTCGAACGCTCGGCGTTGGCCTACGTCATCGTCCGGATCGGGGAGAGCTTCCTCTACGCCGACGTCATCGCCGGCCGTGATCCTGACGTCGACCAGGCCGTCAGAGTCGTCGGGCAGCTGCTCGGAGCCTGAGCCACGCCAGCGATGAATCCGGCGCCGTCGCTCCGTCACCAATCACATGAACACTGACAAAAGCGACGAGTTCGACCTGGGCGGCTTCAGCACGTTGATCGGCACCTGGGCCACCTCCGCGACCCACCCGCAGCTCGACGGCGCCGCGTCCGGCACGGCCACCTTCGCCTGGCTCGACGGCGGCCGCTTCCTCATCCTGCGCACCTCACACGAGCACGCACTCATCCCGAACGCGATCGCCGTGATCGGCCCCCCGGAGGACGGCGTCGGCCTGGTGATGGAGTACTTCGACTCGCGTGGAGTGCGCCGGACCTACCGCACCTCGCTGGCCGACGGCGTGTGGCGCTACTGGCGCGATGCGCCCGGCTTCGACCAGCGCTTCTCCGCAACGCTCGGCCCTGACACCTTCGAGGGTCACGGGGAGCTCGCCCGAACCGCCGGCGAGTGGCACGACGACCTGCACGTCAGCTACCGCCGCACCAGTTCCGCACCCACGACGGACGGAGAACGGGCATGAGCACGGTCATCGCCAACGCCTCGATGTCGCTCGACGGCTACATCGCGAAGGACGACAACACGATCGGACGGCTGTTCGACTGGCTCCAGAACGGCGACGTCGCGATCGAAACCGCGTCGGAGGGGATCACCCTCCACCTGAGCCCGCCCAGCGCCGAGCACTGGAAGCGGTGGATGTCCTCTCTCGGGGCGCTGATCTGCGGCCGGACGCTGTTCGACTTCACCGACGGCTGGGACGGCCGACACACCCTCGACGTACCGGTCGTCGTCGTCACGCACGAGGTGCCGACCGACTGGGTCGAGGCGCACCCGGACGTCCCGTTCACCTTCGTGACCGACGGGGTGGCGGCCGCGGTGGCCAAGGCCCGCGAGGTCGCCGGTCAGCGCGACGTCGCGGTCGCAGCGGGCACGATCGCCGGCCAGTGCCTGGAACTCGGGCTGCTCGACGCCGTCGCGATCGATCTGGTGCCCGTGGTGCTGGGCGGCGGTCGCCCCTTCTTCGGCGGCGATGTCCACTTCGACGACCACCTGCTCGGCGATCCCACGGTCTGTGTGCAAGGTGATCGCGTCACTCACCTGGTCTTCCCCGTCGCCGACCAGGGCTAGACGATCGCCTCGAGCGGGTGGATCACCGGGGCGCCGGCGAGGTGATCCCCGGCCGCGGCGAAGGCCTGCTGCACGTGCGGGCTCTGCATGTGTGCATCGAGATCCTCCTGGCCCTGCCAGGTCTCGATGGTGACGAAGACCCTCTGCTCGGCGGCGGAGCGGAACAGCTCGTAGGCCAGGCACCCGGACTCGGTGCGGGTGGCGGCGACGAGCTCGCTCAGCAGGTCGCTGATCGTCTCCTCCGAGCCGAACTTGGCGGTGATGGTCGCGACGACCTGCAGCGGCACGGGAAACTCCAGTGGATGGCGGAACAGCCGACCGGACGGGCGGCGGTTCAGCGTCTCACGACGCCTGTCTCCCGCTGCACGTGCTCCTATAGCTGCCGGACGATCCGCGCCGGGACCCCCGCGACGAGCGTTGCGGGCGGAACGTCGCGGGTGACCACCGCACCGGCGGCGACCACGGCGCCGGCACCGATATCCACTCCGGGCAAGACCGTCGCGGCAGCGCCGATCCACGCGTTCGTGCCGATCCTGATCGGTTCGGCGGTGATTGCCGCCTTCCGCTGATCGGGCTCGACCGGATGGCCGGACGTCACCAGATTGACCCTGTGCGCGATCATCACCTCGTCCCCGATGTCGATCGGCGCGTGGCCGCTGAAGGCGCACTGGTAGCCGATGAACACCGACCGGCCGACGGTGATGTTCAGCCCGTGGTCGGCGTAAAAGGGCGGGATGAGGGTGAACCCGGCGCCGACCGGCTTGCCGATCAACTCCTCGAAGTCCCGCTGGATCGACTCCGCGTCGTCCAACGAGTGGGCGCTGAGCTTCGCGGAGAGCCGGGTCGCCACCTTGACCCGCTCGAAGAGCGCGCGCGACTCGGGTGTGCGAGTGCTGATCTGCCAATCACCCTGCTGCCGACTCACCCGCCGCCGCCGAGCGTCACCCCGCCGTCGACGACGAGCGTCTCGCCGGTGATCCACGACGCTGCGTCGGAGAGCAGGAACGCCCCGGCCTTGCCGATGTCCTCCGGGACGCCGAGCCGCTTCAGCGGGTACGCGGCGGCGACCTCGTCCTCGCGGTCCTCGTAGAGGGCGCGGGCGAACTTCGTCTTCACCACCGCGGGGGCGACGGCGTTGACCCGCACCCGCGGGCCGAGCTCCACGCCGAGCTGCCGGGTGAGGTGGATGAGCGCGGCCTTGCTCGCGTTGTACGCGCCGATCGGCGACCCCGCACGGATACCGCCGACGCTCGCGACGTTGAGGACGCTGCCGCCGTGCTCGCCCAGCCAGCCCTGCCAGGCGAGCTGCGTCCAGGCGAGTACCGCGGTCACGTTGACGTCGAAGACCTTGCGGATCGCGGACAGGTCGGCCTCCATCAAGGGGCCGTACTGCGGGTTGACCGCCGCGTTGTTGACGAGGTGGTCGAGGCGGCCGAAGCGGTCGATCGCCAGCGCGACGGTGGCGGCCTGGTGCTCGGCGTCGTCGGCGCTGCCGCGGGAGGCGACCGCGCGTCCCGTCCCGTCGGGGTCGAGCTGGGCGACGGCGGCGTCGAGCTCGTCGGGCTTGCGAGCGGTGACGACCACGGACGCGCCGCGGTCCACCAGTTCCTGGGCCAGGGCAAGGCCGATGCCGCGGGTCGCGCCGGTCAGGACGGCCACCCGCCCGGCGAAGTCCTGCGGGGCCGGTGCTGTCTCGGGTGCGGTCATTCCTGCACCCTCGCACGGATAGTGGAGCCCGATGACGA
Source organism: Frankiaceae bacterium (assembly GCA_030840885.1). Lineage (GTDB taxonomy): Bacteria > Actinomycetota > Actinomycetes > Frankiales > Frankiaceae > JAVEDQ01. The sequence continues at coordinate 9,859 of JAVEDQ010000166.1, read as the reverse complement.
CAGGATCGCAGTGGCTCGAAGGTGCCCGCCCCCGGACGCTGCCGGCTGCCGTGGTGCTCGCGTGCGCCTTGCTCCTGACGAACAACCTGCGCGACCTGCCCGGCGATCGCGCAGTCGGCAAACGGACCCTGTCCGTTCGGCTCGTCGGGCTGCTGGCGGGCGTCTTCGTCGTTCCCCTCCTGCTGGCCCGGGGCATCCCACGGTTCTGTTCGCACTCGCGGCGCTACCGCTGCGCGCCCGCCCATTCGCGCGGTCAGGGCAGGCGCGGAGGGACGGGCGCTGCTGCCCGTCCTCCGCGACACCGGACGCCTGCAGCTGGGCTTCGGTGCACTGCTGGCGCTGGGGCTAGCCCTCCACTGATCCGGCCGGGCGACGCGGCCCGCGAGCGGCGCGGAGCGGCAGATACACGACCAGCCCCATGAGCGCCATCGCCAGCGGGATGTGCACGGCGGTGAGGCCGGTCTTGCCCTGGTCCCGGATCAGCCCCCCGAGGTAGGACTCGAGAATCAGCAGCACGGTCAGCGCCCCGGCGCCGATCCACAGCTCCTTGCGGTGGCGGAGCTTCCACAGCGCGACGGCAGTGGCCAGCGCGGCCAAGGCGATCGCCACCTCGCCGTCGGTCGCGTGCACCCCGATCCACGAGTCGGCCGCCTCCCGCTCACCGTCGTGTCGCAGGAAGATGCCGGCCCACAGGCCCTGGAGCAACACGGCGACGGCTGCGAGACCGGTGAGGGCGCCGTAGAGCGCCCGCCCCGTCTTCTCGTTGCGTGCGGTGTCGTCGGTGCGCTCCGGTGCGGACCCGCGGCTTTTGAATGCTGTCGTCACCATAGTTCTCCTCGATGTCGGTTCGAAGGCATCTTCCCGCTAACGTTGCATCTGCACATATGCGTCGCCTATGACTTGACCGGAGGGTGACCGGCTTCACTCATCGGCGCTCAGCGCACGGCCCAGCTCCCGGACGGCGGGATCGGCGAGACGAGCGGTTCCGCGTCGGTGAGCACCATCGCGTCGCCGATCAGCGTCGTCAGGTCCGGCCCGACGACGACCCGGCCGGGCGCAGCGGCGTCCCCGGCGGCGGCCCGGACGAGGCCGGCCACCGGCAACTCCTGGTCGCTACCCATGACGATCGCGTTGCCGAACCGTCGTCCGCGCAGCACGGCGGGCTCGGCGACGAGCAGCACCGAGGTGAAGCTCGCGACGACGGTGGCGAGGATGCGGCGGAGGTACGCCAACTCGCCGCCGTCGGCGACGTTGACCGCGTAGACGCCGCCGGGGCGCAGCGCCCGCCGGGCCGCCCCGAGATACTCGACGGTGGTCAGTCGCGACGGGACCGAACTGCCCACGAAGGCGTCGGTCACCACGACGTCGACGCTGCTCGGCGCGGCCTCGGCCAGCGCCTGCCGCCCGTCCTGCACCTGATAGAGGAAGGGTGGGTCGCCGAGCCGCGCCAACACTCCGGCCACCAGTTCGACGTCGACGTCGACGACCGTCTGCGGCGAGCCCGGGCGGGTCGTCGCCACGTACCGGGCCAAGGTGCCCGCGCCGCCGCCGACGTGCAGCATCGCGACGCGCTCCGCGACCGGGAATCGCGCGTCGACGAGGTCCGCGAGCCGTCGGATGTACGCGAACTCGAGCGTCGCCGGGTCGACCAGGTCGACGTAGGACTGGGCCACCCCGTTCACGGCCAACAGGTACGCACCGGGGCGGCTGCCGTCGGCGACCAGCTCCGCGGTGCCGGAGTCCGTCGGCCAGGTTCCCGGCCGGGGGACGAAGTCCTCGCCTGCCACGCCGACGAGTGTGCCCAGTCTGCCCACCCCCCGACTACGCCGTGTCGAGCTGCAGCAGCCCCTCCAGGCCGTGGTTGTGCATCTGTTCGCGCATCGTGACCGTCGGGTTGATGAAGACCAGCGGGCACCCCGCCTCGCGCAGCTTGCCGACCACCGTCGCCAGCAACCCGAGGACCACGTTCCGGATCGCGGTCACGTCGGTCAGATCGACGAACAGCCGCAGCGGTTGCTGCTGGCAGATGGTGGTCAGCAGCTCCGCGACGACGGACCCGGACGGAGGGTCGAGCTCACCTCGGAGAGTCAGGACGGCATGTCCCACCGACCAGGCCACATGCGTCTCGACCACCGACTCCCCCTGCTCACGAGCGTCCGTCGCGCCACCACCGCGCGCTCAGCTACGGCTCGAATCCTGTCAGTTCGAACCCCCGTGCAGCGCGTCGGGACCCAAACCGGTGCGCCATACCGCCAAGATCATCCCAACGGGCTGGGCGGATGGAGGCGTCCCGTCGCCGTTGACCATCCGTTGTGCTGGCGGTGGGAAACCCCGATCGGCCTAGCCCCAGCCGCCTATGGCGCCTCCCTGCGCGCTTCGGCATGCTCGGGTGTGTGACGACGCCACAGCGGATGCCAGACCCGACCTGTGTCGGCTGTCTTGGCAACCGGCAGTGCTGGGTGTGCCTCGGGGCAGGTCGTAGTGAGCGGCCCGAGGGCGGCTTCGAGGCGTGCTCCCGGTGCGCCGGCACCGGCCGCTGTCACCTGTGCCGGCCGGCGCCCGTGAATCTCACCGCCGGGCCCCATCTGCCACGTGCGGCCGCGGACGGTCCGCTGCACCTCGACGACGATCAACCGCTTCACCTCGACGCCGAGGCGGTCGGGACGCTGCTGTCCTGACAAGCGGGCCGTCAGGCTTGGCCTGGCTCGCGGTCGACAAACTCTTGCTCCGCCAGCGCGAACGCGCGGTTCGCGGCCGGGACCCCCGCGTAGACGCCGGTGTGCAGCAGCACCTCGGCGATCTGGTCGCGCGTCAGACCGTTGCGCAGCGCGGCCCCGAGGTGCAGCACCAATTCGTGCTCGCGACCGAGGGCGGTCAGCACGGCGAGCGTGACCGCGCTGCGCGTCTGCCGGTCGAGCCCCGGCCGGGCCCAGACGTCCCCCCACGCGGTGCGGGTGATGAAGTCCTGGAAGTCCTCACTCAACGGAGACCGCGCCGAGGCCCGGTCGACGTGCGCGTCGCCGAGGACCTCCCGCCGGATGCGCATGCCCTCGGCCCGACGCTCGTCGTCCGTGCTCAAGGTTTCCCCTCCTCGAGTGCGGCCCCGGCCGCCCTGAACCCGCCTCGGGCCGCTAGGTCACACCTTCTCGACCGCGAGAGCCATCCCCTGGCCGACCCCGACGCACAACGTCGCGACGCCGCGGTGCTGGTCGTGCCGCTCGAGTCGGGAGATCAACATCAGCAGCAGGCGGATGCCGGTGGCACCCAGCGGGTGGCCGAGCGCGATGGCGCCGCCGTCGGTGTTGACGACGTCCTCGGCGATGCCGAGCCGACGGATGCTGGCGAGCACCTGCGGGGCGAAGGCCTCGTTGACCTCCACGGCGTCGATGTCGCCGACGCCCCAGCCGTGCCGGTCGAGGAGCTTCTGGGTCGACGGCACCGGGCCGAGGCCCATCAGCGACGGCGCGACACCGGCGGCGGCGGCTCCGGCGAGGCGGGCCCGCGGCGTCAGCCCGAGGCGCTTGACGGCGGCACCGCTCGCGATGACGACGGCGCCGGCGCCGTCGGAGATCGGCGAGCTCGTCCCCGCCGTGACGATGCCGCCGCGCCGGAACACCGGCTTCAGCGACGCGAGCTTCTCGGCCGTGGTGGCCCGCGGGACCTCGTCGGCCTTCACGGTGCCGCTGGCGGTCTCCACCGGCACCAGGTCGGCGTCGAAGTACCCGGCGTCGCGCGCGGTGGCGGCGAGTTCCTGTGAGCGCACGCCCCAGGCGTCGCTGTCCTCACGGGTGATGCCGTCGAGCAACGCGACCTCTTCGGCGGTGTCGCCGAGGGTGATCGTCGCCTTGCCGCCGTCGACCTCCTTCATCGCCGGGTTGACCAGCCGCCAACCCAGGGCGGTGTCGAACAGGTGGGGCGCGGCGGCCCAGGGGGTGCCTGCCTTGGCCATGACGTACGGGGCTCGCGTCATCGACTCGACCCCACCGGCGACGACGATCTCTGCCTCGCCGGTGCGGACCTGCTGCGCGGCGGAGGCGACCGACTGCACGCTGCTCGCGCAGAGGCGGTTCACGGTGTAGCCGGGCACGGTGTCGGGCAGCCCGGCCAGCAGCACCGCCATCCGGGCTACGTTGCGGTTGTCCTCACCGGCCTGGTTCGCGCCTCCGAAGATCACCTCGTCGACCTCGGTCGCGGCCACCCCGGCCCGCTCGAGCGCGGCGGTGAGCACCAGCGCAGCCAGGTCGTCCGGCCGCACCGTCGACAACCCGCCGCGGTGCTTGCCGAAGGGGGTACGGACGCCGTTGACGAGGTAGGCCTCGCGGTCCTCGATGGCCATGTCGCGCTCCTCGCCTGTCCTGCTGGACCGGTAGCCGGTGTCGGTCGTCTTCCGAATTGTCGTACCCGTCGACATCATTCCACCGGCCGGGTAAGGCAGGAGAATCCCTGCCGATAGGGGTTCGTCCAGCGGACCGATATGAGCCTGCCCGTACTGTCGGTTGATCCCGCTGGGGGTCCGTCCACCGGATGCGACCGAACCGTGCTCTGTGCCGGGGCCCTGACCCGGCCGACGCAGACGAGGTGTTCCGCACAGATGAGCACCGGCCTCGCCAGCGCAGCAGCGGCTGCACTGCTGCCGCGTGTGACAGCGGAGAGCCCTGCTGCGGTCCTGCTCGTCGACCTGGCCACCCGCCGCGTCGTGCAGGCCAATGCCCTGGCGATCCAGCTCGCCCCCGGCATCGAACTCCCGGCGTCGGTGGACGCCTGGTCCGACGCCGCCGAGCTCCGTGACCTCTACGGCGACGAGCTCTCCGAGACCAACCACCCGCTCTCGATAGCCGCCCAGGGCATCCCGGTCAGCGGCCAGGCCGTCACCGCCCAACGCGCCTCGGACGCCACCGAGCGTCGCGAGCCGTTGTTCGCCGTTGGCGTCCCGCTGTCCGGCGCCGCCGATCTCGACGGCTTCACCCTGGTGGTCCTGCTCCCGCTGCGCGACCGGGACGCCGTTGACGCCGCGAGCCACGCGGGCGCGGATGGTGCCGACGCTGACGCGGTCTCCGCCGCTCAGCTACGCGACCGTGCGGTGCTGGCCACCGGCATCGCGTTCACGCTGGCCGATGCCCGGCAGGACGACCTCCCGCTGGTCTGGGTCAACCCGGCCTTCACCGTGGCCACGGGCTACACCCCAGAGGAAGCTGTCGGGCGCAACTGCCGCTTCCTCCAGGGTCCCGAGACCGACGAGGCGGCCGTCGCGGCGATGAGCGAGGCGATCGAGCGCGGCGAGGAGATCTCGGCGACGCTGCTGAACTACCGCAAGGACGGCACCGCGTTCTGGAACCAGCTGGCCATGAGCCCGGTCCAGGACGGCAAGGGCAACCTCACCCACTACGTCGCGGTGCAGACCGACGTCACCGAGCGGGTCGAGGCGGACAGGGTGCGAGAAGCCGCACTCGCCTCGGAGCGGGCCGCCCGCGCGGACGCCGACCGGGCCCGCGAGGAAGCCGACCGGGCCCGGAGCCAGGCCGAGCAGTCCGCCCGTGCCGCCGAGGTGGCGCTGCAGGAAGCGCACGTCTCGCGACGTCGACTGGCCCTCGTCGCCGAGGCGACCGGTCTGCTCGCCGCCACCCTCGACGTCGACGAATCGCTCCACCGGCTGACCCGCCTCGTCGTCCCGCTGCTGGCCGACTGGGTCATCATCCACCTCGCCGACGAGGCCGGCCAGCTCACCCGCGCCCTGGTCCGGCACCGCGACGGCCGCGAGGACGTGCTGGCGCGCTACGCCTCCAACACGCCGACCGGCCTCGGTACCGAAGAGCCGCTGCGGGCGCTGCTCGACGGAGCACCGGCCCAGCTCGTCGCCGAGTACACCCCGCCGGACACGTCCTCGATGTCGCCCGACGAGAGGGAAGCCGACGCGGTCGCCGAGCAGCTCGGGGTCACGTCGCTGCTGTCCGTGCCGCTCGTGGCGCGACGGCGGGTGCTGGGGACCATGACGTTCGTCCACGGCAGCTCGGGGCGACGGTTCGACGAGGACGACCTCGACCTCGCCGCCGACCTCGGGCGCCGGGCCGGGCTCGCGCTCGACAACGCCCGGCTCTACACCCGGGAGCACCAGACCGCCCTGACGTTGCAGAAGGGGCTGCTTCCGCGGCTACCGCACATCGACGGCCTGCTGCTGGCCGCCGAGTACCTGCCCGCCGCGCAGGACTCGCAGGTCGGCGGCGACTGGTGGGACGTCTTCGCGCTCCCCGACGGCGCGACCGGCCTCGCGATCGGCGATGTGATGGGCCACGACCTCGCGGCCGCCGCCGCGATGGGGCAGCTGCGCAGCGTCCTGCGGACCTGCGCCTGGGCGGGCGACAGCGCGTCGACGGTGCTCGACCGCATGGACCAGCTGGTGCAGGGCTTCGACATGGCTCAGCTCGCCACCTGCATCTACGCGCGACTGCTGCCCGTGGACAGTCCGCCGGGGCGTCGCCAGCACCCGCGGCTGCGATGGGCGAATGCCGGCCACCTGCCGCCGGTGCTGCTGCCCGCCGACGGCCCACCGCGGCTGCTCGACGTCAAGACCAGCGTGCCGCTGGGGGTGCCGTCGACGGAGAGCCGCACCCACGGTGACGTCTCGATGGCGCCGGGGACGACGGTCCTGCTCTACACCGACGGGCTCGTCGAGACGCGGACCGGTGACATCGACAGCGACGTCGCCGCCCTGCTGCGTCGGGTGGGTCGGCACGACCCGGCCGACGGTCCGCAGGTCCTCATCGATGCGCTCACCGCGGACCTCACGGTGCTCAACGACGACGTCGCCCTGCTCGCGGTGCAGGTGCCGCTGGAGGACGACCCGTCCTGACGGCCCCTCCTCAGAGTGTGCCGGCGGCGCTCCGCTTGTCGATCGCCTTGCGTGCCAGGTCGATCTGCACCAGGAGCGACCAGGTGACCTGCTCGATCGGGGAGTCACCACCGACGGTCACGAGCCGCTCGCGTTCGCGGTAGTACTCGATCAGCGGCACCGTCTGCTCGTTGTAGACGTCGAGACGGCGCTCGATCACCTCGCGGGTGTCCTCGACCCCCCGGGCGCGCGCGAGCATCCGCGAGATGAGCGTGTCCCGGTCGACGTCGAGATAGCAGGCGACCTGCACGGAGACGCCCAGGTCGCGCGCCGTGCCGTAGGCGACCTCGGCCTGCGCCACGGTGCGGGGGAAGCCGTCGAGGACGTACCCCCCGGCTTCGTTGGCCGCCACGACGGGCTTCCGCAGCATGTCGAGCACGACGCCGTCCGGTACCAGGTCACCGCGCTCGATGTACTCCTTCGCGTTGCGCCCGATGTTCGTCTCGCGTCGGACGTGGTCACGGAGCAGGTCGCCGCTGGAGATGTGGGTGACCCCGAAGTGCTCGGCTACCCGGACGGCCTGGGTGCCCTTTCCTGCTCCCGGCGCGCCGATCATCAGTAGCCGCACTTTCTGCCTCCATGGTCTGCTTCAGTACGTCCTGTGGTCGTGCAACCGAACTCGCCGCATCCGCAGACGGGCTGCTCCGCGCTGTCGGGCGCACCTGCCGATTATCCCTGCGGATCGCAGGATCTCGGCGACGGCGTCTTTGCCTGGTGGCAACCCAACGGTAGCTGGGGCGAGGCCAACGCCGGCCTGGTCTGCGGTCGCGGGACCTCGCTGTTGGTGGACACGCTGTGGGACGACCGCCTCGCCGGCGCCATGTTGTCGGCCTTCGCGGCCCCGCTGCACGACGCGCCACTCGACACGGTGCTGACCACACACCGCGACGGCGACCACTGGTGGGGCAACGTGGCCGTCCCGTCGTCGGCGAGCATCGTCGCGACCCGGTCCGCGGCGGCGGAGATGGCCGGCGAGCCGCCACCGTCGGCGATGGCGCGGCTCCGGCGGCTCGCCGGACTGGGGACGTCGCTGCCGGGTCCGATCGGCCGGGTCGGTCGGTACTCCCGCGTCATGCTGGCGCCGTTCGCGTTCGACGGGCTGACGCTGCGGCAGCCCGACGAGACCTTCGAGGGCCATCGCGCGTTCGACGTCGGTGGCCGGGCGGTCGAGGCCCTCGAGGTCGGGCCCGCCCACACCGAGGGTGACGCCGTGGTCCACGTGCCCCACGCCGGCGTGGTGTTCTGCGGTGACGTCGTGTTCGCCGGGGTGACACCCGTGGTCTGGTCCGGGCCCGTGACGAACTGGATCGCGGCGTTGGACCGCTGCTTGACTCTCGACGCCGACCGCTTCGTCCCCGGGCACGGCCCGCTCGCCGGACGCACGGAGGTCGGGGCACTGCGGGACTACTGGATCTGGCTGCTCGAGGCCGGCGGCGCCGAGCACGAAGCCGGACGCTCACCTCGGCAAGCGGCACGTCGACTGGTCGCAACCGACGGCTTCGGGGCGTTCCGGCACTGGCAGGCACCGGAGCGACTGGCCATCAACCTCGTCCAGCTCTTCCGCGAACGCGACGGTCTCCCGCCGCTCCCGACCACGGCGGCGAACCGGCTCCGGCTGTTCCGCGACGTGGCCGAGCTGGCCGCTCTGTTGGAGCGTTAGGTCGACGTCACAGGCGCTGGTCTCACAGGCCGACGGCGTCCTTGGCCTTCGCCACGAGGTCGTAGTGGCGGACCGCCCAGAACGCGGCACCGGCCGCGACCAGCCCGCCGACGGTGATGGCGGTGGAGGAGACGGGGTGCTGCTTGGCGTGCGCCCAGGCCTCGCGGCCCTTCTCCTTGGAGCTCTCGAACAGGCGGTGGGCCCAGGAGAACTCGGTCGACCAGATGTAGAGACCCACCAGCACCGGGGGAATGGTGAGCGGCCCCGGGAGGACGATGAGCGCGCCGCCGAGGGCGATGCAGGCCAGCCCGAGGATGAAGACGCCGACCCGGTAGGCCTGCCCGATGCCGGGCTTCCGACGGGTGCGGGCACGCCAGCCGTCCTGCGGAGCAGGAGCCGGCGCCCCGAGCCCGGGCGTCGGGTTCGCCGCGGAGTCGGCGCTCCGGTCCGAGGTGCTCGAGGCCACGAGGTGCTCCCATCCCGTGGGCCGTGCTGACCCACCGCACCAGGATGCCCTTCCCCGCGCCGAAACGTGTCGGAACGATGTCGGCGGCTCGCTCCGGTCAGTCGATTGCGCGGTGACGGAAGCCTCGGATGCCGGTGGCGGAGAACAGCCCGAGGAAGCCGACCAGCACCAGCAGGCAGACCCAGGCCGGGATGTGCGGGACGGCCGGAACCATCGCTCCTCGGACCCCCTCGCTGACGTAGGTCAGCGGGTTGATCGCGCACAGCACTTGGAACCAGCGCAGGCTGCTCAGCGCGGACCAGGGGAACTGCGTGCTGCCGGTGAACAGCAGCGGCGTCAGGACCAGCGCGAAGACGATATTGATCTTCGAGGCGGAGACGAGCGTGCCGAGGGTGAGCCCGAGTGCAGCCGCCACCAGGGAGCCGAGGACGAGGAAGGCCGCGATGGCCGGCGCGTCACTCCATCGAAGACCCAGCGGGCCGAGGATCCATCGTCCCAGCGGGAAGATCATCGCCGCAGCGATGAGCGCACGGAGCATCGAGAAGACGATCTTCTCCATGGCGACCATCGCCGTCTGCAGCGGGGCGAGCAGCCTGTCCTCGATCTCCTTGGTGAAGGAGAAGTCGATGACCAGCGGGAGCGCTGTGGTCTGCAGCGAGGTGAGGAACGCGGTGAACGCCACGATGCCCGGGAACAGCACGGTGCTGAAACCGCCGCTCGTGTAGCCGAGGTCGCCGAGCACCTTGCCGAGGACGAACAGCAGGAACAGCGGCTGCAGGACGACCTGGGCCAGGAAGCTCGGCAGCTCACGACCGGTGACGAAGATGTCCCGCCAGAGCAGACCGGC
>JAVEDQ010000135.1 GCA_030840885.1 Frankiaceae bacterium | reverse complement strand
TGCTGATGGCGTCGACGGCGGTCAGCGCGCCGTAGCGCTTGGTGACGTCGACCGCGTCGACAGCCAGCACATCGTCCATGCGGCGAACGTAGGGAGCGGACGTGAAGGCGGCATGAAGCCGGTCGGGGAAAGCGCGGCTCGGGTCAGCTTTCCGCCGCGCGCGCCAGTGCCGCGGCCGTGGCGTCGTCGGCCGGGTAGAACGACTCGATCGTGAGCTCCTCGACCGTCACGTCCGCGGCCGTCTGCACGTGTGAGGCGAGCGAGAACAGGGCGAGTTCGCCGTCGCCGACGCTGCGCAGCCGGAGCGGTACGACGGCCGACACCGGCGCCCGTGCGACCGGGGCAGGGTCGATCCCGCCGGGGTAGGCGAGCAACTCGTCGTGGAGCTCCCTCAGCTTTACGTCCGCGGTCGAACCGGCACGGCGCCACAGCTGGTGAAGGACGTGGCTCCGCCACTGCGCGAGGTTCGCGATGCGGGGCGCAAGGCCGTCCGGGTGCAGGCTGACCCGCAGCACGTTGATCGGCGGGGCGAGCAGGTGCTCGGCGACGCCCGTCAGCAGCAGGCCGACCGCCGCATTGGCGTCGAGCATCTCCCAGTAGCGGTTCAGGACGAGGGCGGGGTACGGCTCGTGCGCGGTCAGCACCTGTCGCAGCGCCGCGCGGACGGCGGCGAGCTGCGGAGCATCGAGGCCGTGCTGCGGATAGGCGGGCGCGTAGCCGCCGGCCAGCAGCAGCTGGTTGCGCTCCCGCAGCGGCACCTCGAGATGCTCGGTGAGCCGGAGGATCATCTCGGGGCTCGGTCGGGAACGCCCGGTCTCGACGAAGCTCAGGTGTCGGGTGGAGATCTCCGCGCGGTTCGACAGCTCGAGCTGGCTCAGCCGGCGCCGCTCGCGCCAGTCGCGCAGCAGGTGGCCGACGGGCCGCGCGGGGAGGTCGATGCTCACGGTCGGACCGTAATCCGGCTCACCGAAGCGCGGCGATGACGTGCGAGGTCATGGAGCCGCAGCCCGCCGTCAGACGGGCCCGCACACCCCGCCGGTGATCACCTCGGATTCGGGCAGGAGGCTTTCGAACCACCTCCCCCTGGAAGGACCTTGCATGGAGTTCCGTCGCCTCGGCTCTGCCGGCATGTACATCTCGGAGATCGTCTACGGCAACTGGTTGACCCACGGCAGCCAGGTCGAGAACGACACCGCGACCGCGTGCGTCCGCGCCGCGCTGGACGCCGGCATCACGAGCTTCGACACCGCCGACGTCTACGCCAACGGCGCCGCCGAGACGGTGCTCGGCGAGGCGCTGAAGGGTGAGCGCCGCGAATCGATCGAGGTGTTCACGAAGGTCTACGCACCGGTCGGTCCGAACCCGAAGGCGAAGAACGACTGCGGCCTGTCCCGCAAGCACATCTTCGAGGGCATCCACAACTCGCTCGCGCGGCTGCAGATGGACTACGTCGACCTCTACCAGGCCCACCGGTACGACGTCTTCACCCCGCTCGAGGAGACGATGCAGGCCTTCGCCGACGTCGTCCACGCAGGCAAGGCGCACTACATCGGGGTCAGCGAGTGGACCTCGGAGCAGATCCGACAGGCGCACGCGCTCGCCAGGGACCTCAAGATCTCGTTGGTCTCGAGCCAGCCGCAGTACTCGATGCTGTGGCGGGTCGTCGAGGACGAGGTCGTGCCGACCTGCCGCGAGCTCGGGCTGGGCCAGATCGTCTGGTCCCCCATCGCGCAGGGCGTGCTGTCGGGCAAGTACACGCCCGGCGACCAGCCGCCGGCGGGGTCGCGGGCCACCGACGACAAGGGCGGCGCCAACATGATCAAGCGCTGGATGCGGGACGACGTCCTGACCGGCGTCCAGCAGCTGAAGCCGATCGCCGACGAGGTCGGCATCTCGATGGCCGCCCTCGCCGTCGCCTGGGTCCTGCAGAACGACAACGTCTCCGCCGCCATCATCGGCGCCTCACGACCCGAACAGGTGCACGACAACGTCGCGGCCGCCGGGGTGAAGCTCGACGCCTCGGTCCTGCAGCGCATCGACGACGCGCTCGGTGACGTCGTCACCCGCGACCCGCGCGAAACCGCGAAGCAGACGCCGCGACAGCGGCCGATCTGAACCCGATCTGATCAGGCGGCGGGGCGGTCGCTGTTCGGGGCCTGGATCTCGCTGGCGTCGCCGGAGACGTGACGGCTGCGCAGCCGCAGCCGCGTGGCCGAGACGGGAAGCTCCCGGTCCGACGACCACGGGGCGGGCGGTGCCTCGATGAGCGCGGCCAGCCGGACCAGGGGCAGGTCGTAGTGGGCTCGCCACGACTGGAAGGCGGTCCACATCGCGGCCCGGTCCGCCGACACCGGCACGTGCGACGACGTCAGCCGCCTGAACACCTCGTCGAACTCCTCTTCGCGGACCGACGTGCACCCGGGCTGCGTCGGGCCTCCGACGGTCGCCGAGTAGTAGGTCGCGATGCGGCGCAGGGCGAGGGCACCCGAGCGCAGGCACACCTCGGCCGCGAGCGGGTCGGCCTGAGCGAGGCCGGCGGCGACGTCCTCGTCGGGCGGCAGATCCTTGGCACCCTCCGACGACGGCGCCTCCGGAACGGCGGCGAGCAGCAACGCCGCCGCGTCGAGCACGGCACCCGCCGCGGTGATCCAGGACAGGCTGGCCGACGGGCTGCGGAAGAAGGCCAGTGCCGCGAAGCTCGTGTGGCTCTCCTCGACGTCGACGAACCAGTCTTCCCACGCCCGCCAGAGCTCGGGCATTCCGTGCTGGCGATGGGAGGCGTAGGCCCGCTCGAGCAGCTCGCAGCCGGACGGCGGCGTGCCCGCCCGCACCTCCAGCTTCCGGACCAGCTGTTCGCGACGCCCGAACGCCGAGTACAACGACGGCAGGTAGGTGATGAGCAGCGTGAGCAGCGCCAATCCGGCCCCGGCCTCGGTGAAGGCCAGCACCTCGCCGAGCATCGACTGGGGACGGTCGAAGCCGAGCGTCGTGAGCGAGGAACCGCTGAGCCGGACGGCCTCCCGCCAGGATCCGCCCAGCGCATCGAACAGGAAGATGTATCCGGCGCCGACCATCATCAGCCAGCACGCCTGAAGCGCCAGCAGTGACACCGGCGCGTAGAAGACGAGCAGCGGATCGCGCGTCGCCACCCGCGCCCGCCGGCGACCGCGCCCCTGTAGGACGAGGAAAGCCCGGAAGGTCACCCGGACGGTGAGGAAGACCAGTCGGCTCAACTGGGACGGCAGCCCCCGCGGCACCACGACCACACCCACGGCGCTACGCAGCGCCGCCAGTATCAGCCCGACGCCGATGGCGCTGAACAGCACCTGCCTCGCAACCGTCACCCAGAAACCATGCCTGCCGGCTCCACTCCACGTCGGACGCCGAAACCCGGCCGCTCGTTACCGTGCCCGCATGGAGAGCAACGCGCTGGGCGCTAGTTGGGCGAACCCCGGAACTGTCCGCCTGAGCCACCCGCATCCGACGCCGACTGCTACCGGGGTCCAGGGCGGCCGTCGGGACCGGCAGGGGCCCGCCGGCTTCTTGACAGGGCCCTGCCGCCGCCTCCGCCCGTTTTGTCACGGGTCGATCGGTTTCCGGAAGGTGGTAGTTGGTTGTACGAGGCTGTCGCCGGCCTGCGGATGTCAGGTCACCGTGATGGTGAAGGTCTCGGCGTCGGTCGCGCCCAG
>JAVEDQ010000088.1 GCA_030840885.1 Frankiaceae bacterium | reverse complement strand
GCGAAGTGGTAGCCCTGGCCCTGCCGGCAGGCCAGCGAGCGCAGGTGGTCGAGCTGGCTGACCTCCTCGATGCCCTCGGCGATCGTGTCCAGACCGAGGGTGGTGGCGAGGTCGACGACGGCGCGGACGAGCGCCGGATCGGCGTCGGGCGAGGCGAGCGCGGCGACGAAGCTGCGGTCGATCTTGACCGTGTCCACCGGCAGGCTCTGCAGGTACCCGAGCGAGGAGTAGCCGGTGCCGAAGTCGTCGACGGCCAGCCGGACCCCGAGCGCCTTGAGCCGGTTCAGCTGCTCCAGGGAGCGAGGGAGGTCCTGCATCAGCATCGACTCGGTGATCTCGAGCGTCAGCCTCCGCGGGTCGAGCCCGCTGTGGCTGAGGGCCACCCGCACGTCGTCGGCGAGGAAGGGGTCGGACAGCTGCCGGATCGAGAGGTTGAAGGCCAGGTGGAGCGGAGTGGCGTCGGGCCGCTCGCGTTGCCAGGTGGTCACCTGCTCGCAGGCGCGGCGGAGCATCACCCGACCGATGGAGACGATGTGCCCGGTCTCCTCGGCCAAGGAGATGAAGTCGCCGGGAAGGATCATGCCGTGCTCGGGGTGCTGCCAACGCAGCAGCGCCTCCACACCCGTCACCGAACCACTCTGCAGGTCGTAGACCGGCTGGTAGTGCAGGACGAACTCGTCCCGGGTGAGGGCGTTCTCCAGGTCGGCGCGCATCGCCAACCGGGCCACGACCTCTTCGTGCATGGAGGGACGGAAGACCGCGGCGCGGCCCTTGCCCTCGGCTTTGGCGAGGTACATGGCCACATCGGCGTCGCGGACCAGTGCGTCTCCGTCGGTTCCCCCGAGCGGTTCGAGCGCGATCCCGATGCTCGAGCCGACGATGACCTCGCGGTTCTCGAGCCAGATGGGCGCTTCGAGCGCAGCCAGGACGCGGTCTGCGGCGGCCCGGGCGGCCTCCTCGTCCACGGGGGCCTCGAGCAGGATGGCGAACTCGTCACCCCCGAGTCGGGCGACGGTGTCGCCGTCGCGGACGCAGCCCTCGAGGCGTTGTGCGACCTGGCACAGCAGGCTGTCGCCGGCGGCGTGGCCGAGGCTGTCGTTCACGGTCTTGAAGTCGTCGAGGTCGCACAGCAGGACGGCGGTCCCACCGTCCGACCGACGTCGCTGCGCCAGGGCGTGGCTGACGCGGTCACCGAACAGGGCTCGGTTGGCCATGCCGGTGAGGCTGTCGTGGAACGCCTGGTGGCGGAGTTCCGCCTCGCTGCGGCGTAGGTCCGAAGTGGCGGCGTCGACCATGCGCAGCGCCCTGCTGCGGGAGCGGCCGAGGACCCAGACCAGCAGGCCGGAGAGCAGACCGAGCAGCGAGATCCCGAGGGCGAGCAGGGTGGGCTGGTTGCCGATGCGCGCGACGGTCACGCCGTCGACGTCGGCGACCCGCAACGTCCAAGCACGTCCCAGGTCGTTGATCTGCGTCCGGACCGAGGGTGCGTTCGCCGGGATGGGCGGCGGCGGGTTGGTCGCGAGTGAGCCGATCGGCAGATAGTCGGCGGCCAGGACGCCGTCGGCGTCCTGCAGCTCGGCGCGGAAGCTGGTCTTGGCCTCCTGCAGCGAGTCCTGCAGCAGCCAGTTGCCGTAGACCATCATGATCGACCACTCGGTCCGGCCGGAGGCGGCACGGAAGGGCTGTGCGAGGAAGAAGGTCTGCTCCGTCTTGCCGGTGAACCACCGGAACGACACGCGGGCCGAGGCGGTGCGCCGGCCGGTCGCCGCGGAAGCGGCAAGGACCCCGGCCATCTGCGGGCCCATCTGGGAGCGCAGGCTCAGGTCGGCGATGCCGAACGAGCTGACAACCGAGAACTCGTCGGTCACCCGCGGGGCACCGGACGCGTCGAGGACGGCGTGACCCACGCTGAGCGTCCCCGGGAAGGACTTGATGATGTCCTGCTTGGCCAGGATGGGGGCGAGCGGCTTACCGTCGCGGATCGCGTTCTGGGTCACCGCGAACAGCGGGTCGAGGCGCGTCAGCCGCTCGTAGAACTCACTGCGGATGGCGTCGGCCTGGCGGTTGAACTCGTGCCGCGCCTGCTCGCGGATGCTCGTGCGCCACGCGTGCGCGCCGACGATCCCCGCGCCCGCGCTGACGAGCACCAGCAGGATGGCCAACGTTGTCGAGAGGGCCAGGGCACGCCTGGCCCGACGCCCGTTGCCCGACCCCGCGGTTTCCTGCATGAAAGATCAGTCGGTTCAACAGGTGGGTCTCCTAACCGCCCAGATGGGCTACTTGACGTCAGCTAAGCCCAAGCGGCATTGCACTGTGTTGAGTCCCACGATGACATCGTTTGGTGTCACATGCATCATGGGCACACAAGCTGGTGCGACACCACGTCGCGCTCGACACACTCTTCAGCCGTGAGGCCCCACATGAGCCAGACCGTCGAAGCCCCGACCGGCGCCCGCCTGCGCGACTGGGCCGCCCGGCTCACCACGCCGCTCCTTCCCGACGACTACCTGCAGCTGGTCAACCCGCTGTGGTCGACCCGCGAGCTGCGCGGCCGCATCGAGCGGGTGGACCGCCAGACCGACGACGCCGCAACGCTCGTCCTGCGCCCCGGCTGGGGTTGGACGTTCGACCACCAGCCCGGCCAGTACCTCGGCATCGGCGTGCAGATCGGCGGGCGCTGGCACTGGCGCTCCTACTCCCTCACCTCCCCCGCCGTCGGCGCGGGCGACCTGCTCGAGATCACCGTGAAGGCGATGCCGGAGGGCTTCATCTCCGAGCACCTCGTCAACGGCCTCGAACCCGGTACGGTCGTCCGGCTCGCGGCTCCGCAGGGCAACTTCGTCCTGCCGGACCCGGCGCCGGCTTCGGTCCTGTTCCTCGCGGCCGGCAGCGGAGTCACCCCGATCGTGTCGATGCTCCGCACCCTCGACCGGCGCGCGACGACGCAGGGCGTCGCGTTGCCCGACGTCGTCCTCATCCAGTCGGCTCCCGACGCCGAGCGGATGCTGTTCCGCGACGAGCTGCGGACACTGGCCCAGCGACACCCGTCGATCACGCTCGTGGAGCGCTTCACCACCGAGCAGGGACGACTCAGCCTGGACGACCCGAGCGCGCTCGCCGAGCTCTGCCCCGACTGGCGCGACCGCGCCGTGTGGGCCTGCGGACCGGAGGCGATGCTCGACGCCGCCGAGGCGCTGTGGAAGCGCGAGGGCCTCGACGACCAGCTGAACCTCGAGCGCTTCTCCGCCACCCTCACCGGCGGCGGCGAAGCCGGCGACGTGACGTTCGCCAAGAGCGGCACCACCGTCAGCGTCGACGGCGCCACCACACTGCTCGAAGCCGGCGAATCGGCCGGCAACGTCATGCCCGCCGGCTGCCGGATGGGCATCTGCCACACCTGCGTCGTCCCGCTCGTCTCCGGCACCGTCCGCGACCTGCGGACCGGCAACGAGGTCTCCAGCTCCGGCAAGACCGCCAGCGACGTCCGGGTGCAGACCTGCGTCAGCGCCGCCGTCGGCGACTGCGTCCTGGACGTCTGAGCCTTCCCGACGACACCCCCGACCACTTCCTCGAAAGGACTTCCCATGGCCATCAGCGATGTCCAGGAGTACGCCCACCTGACCGACGCCGACGTCGACGCCCTCGGCGCCGCCTTCGACGAGATCCGCCGCGACATCGAAGCCAAGCGCGGCCAGGAGGACGCCGACTACATCCGCAAGATGATCAAGATCCAGCGCGGCCTCGGGGTCGCCGGCCGGGTCACCCTGTTCGCGAGCCTGTTCCCGCCGGCATGGATCGCCGGGACCGGGATGCTCGCCGCCTCCAAGATCCTCGAGAACATGGAGGTCGGCCACAACGTCATGCACGGCCAGTTCGACTGGATGAACGACCCGGAGATCCACTCCAGCAACTGGGAGTGGGACACCGTCCAGCCCGCGGAGCAGTGGAAGCACTCGCACAACTACCTCCACCACACGTTCACCAACGTCATCGGCAAGGACAAGGACGTCGGCTACGAGATCCTGCGCATGGCCAAGGAGCAGCCGTGGAACCCGGCGACGCTCGGCCAGCCGGTCTACAACTTCCTGCTCGCCGTGCTGTTCCAGTGGGGCGTGGCGCTGCACGACCTCGACATCGACGGCGTCTGGAAGCGTGACCTCGACCCCGAGGAGATGAAGAGCAAGCTCAAGCAGACCTGGCGCAAGGTGCGCAAGCAGGTCGGCAAGGACTATCTGCTGTTCCCGGCGCTGACCGGGCCGGCGTTCCTGTCCACGCTGACCGCCAACGCCACCGCGAACCTGATCCGCAACGTCTGGTCCTACATGATCATCTTCTGTGGTCATTTCCCGGACGGGGCGCTGCACTTCACGGAGGACGAGCTCGACAACGAGACGCAGGCCAAGTGGTACCTGCGTCAGATCCACGGTTCGGCCAACTTCACCGGCAGCCGCCTGCTGCACGTGATGGCGGGCAGCCTCGGCTACCAGATCGAGCACCACCTGTTCCCCGACCTGCCGTGCAACCGGTATCCGGAGATCGCCGAGCGCGTGCAGGCGTTGTGCGCCGAGTACCACCTCCCGTACACCACCGGCCCGCTGTACAAGCAGTACGGCCAGGTGTTCCGCACGGTCATGCGGCTCTCGCTTCCGAACCGCTGGACCGGCCTGCCGGAGGTCGAGGACCCGCGGCGCAGCCGCCAGGCCGACGCGCCGGCGCTCACCGGCGAGAAGGAACTGTCGACCGCAGCCTGACCGTTACTGCTTGG